>JANYAW010000341.1 GCA_025361105.1 Rhodocyclaceae bacterium
GTGCCGCAATTTTCTCTGCTGGCTGCCATTGGTTTTGCTCGATTTGAAACAGTAATGCAGGTGACAGCGTTTGCGGCAGCCACCGTACCCTACTATCGGCGCATGCTGGGCAGCGGATTTTCGGCCGCCGGCTTGACACAGCAATCCTGGCGCGATGTTCCCATCCTGACGCGCAAAGCACTTCATGAGGCCGGCAAAGCATTGGGCAGCGAGAATGCGCCGAAAAACCATGGCAATGTCTATTCGGTGAGCACATCCGGCTCGACCGGCATGGTCGTTGAAGTCCTTGGCAATGAAGTGACCAAGCTTTACTGGCAGGTGTTTTGTTTGCGCGAGCACCTTTGGCATCGACGCGATCTAAACGGAACCTTGTGCGCAATCCGTTATTTGAACGACGCGGAGCATAAAGGCCCGAATGGTATCCAGGCCGTCGGCTGGGGACCGGCATCAAACGATATAGATGCATCGGGTAAGGTGGTCGCGTATCACATTCTGCACAGCATCGATCATCTCGCCGAACGTATCCAAATTGATCGCCCGCAATATTTGTTAAGCCATCCCAGCATGATTTCGGGGCTTGCGACCTACTTTCAGGAGCACAGCATCGAAATCCCCAGCTTGCTTGAAGTCCGTACGCTAGGCGAAAGCGGCGACGCGACTTTGCGTGAACTTTGCCAGCAGGTGTGGAAGGTACCGATGGTTGATATGTACACCTGCAACGAGGCGGGGTATCTTGCCTTACAGTGCCCGGATTTTCCTCACTACCATGTTCAGTCAGAAAACGTGCTAGTCGAAGTGGTTGATGACAACGGGATGCCATGTCGAGCCGGCGAAATCGGTCGCGTACTCATCACCTGTCTCAATAATTTTGCGTCACCACTTATTCGCTATGAAATCGGCGACTATGCAGAAGTTGGTGGGCCATGTCCTTGCGGGCGCGGTTTGCCCGTGCTCAAGCGGATTATGGGTCGTTATCGGAATTTGGTTACCCTCCCGAACGGCTCACGGTTGTGGCCACGTCTCGGTTATGAAAGCAATCTGCAAGCAATTGCGCCTATTGAGCTCATGCAGATAGTTCAATGCGAACTCAATGCAATGGATGTGCGTTTGGTCATGCCACGCGCACTTACCGAAACAGAACAGACCGCACTGACCAATTTCATCTGGAAAAACTTCGGTTACGAATTTCGCTTGCGATTCGAATACGTGGATAGCATCCGCAATCCCGTCAATGGCAAGATTGAACAATTCATTTCGCTGATTAAGCCAAAATGACACCGTATCACCAGCGCCAAGTGGCGAACATCTAAGGCAAATAATTGCCCCATGATTCCACTGTCGCTCCGTGCCAGTTCTGCAATTCCAGGAATGGTATTTCCGGCGCTCGTGCCGCCACAGGCGCAAGCCTTGCACGCCTTATTTCTTCAGCTTGAGCAAACGCAATGGTTGTCGGCGCGTGACCTGCGCATTTTGCAAAATCATCAGCTTGGCGCATTGCTCAGCCATGTCTGGGGCAACGTGCCGTGGTATCACCAGCGCCTTACCGACGCAGGTCTGGTTGCCGGCACGATCGACGTCTCGGCGTGGTCGGCATTAAAACCGCTGACGCGGCGCGAAGTTCAGGAAGCCGGTTCTGCCCTACATGCAAGCAGCTTTCCCAAACAGCATGGCAATGCGCGCCACGGACAAACTTCCGGTTCGACCGGCGAACCCGTGGTCGTGATGCAGACCGAACTGGATCAATTATTTTGGCAAGCCTTTACCCTGCGCGATCATGCATGGCATGGTCGCGACGTGACTGGCACGCTATGCATCATGCGTGCGCATGTGCAAACCACGCCGGATGACCAGTGGAACACCGGTTGGGGTGCTGCGACCAACGCATTTCTGGGTGGCGGTCGTTCGGCATTGCTGCCTATTGATACCGATGTGGCGCTTGTCCCTGCCTGGTTGGAGCAGCGGAATCCGGATTATTTGCTGATTTATCCCACGGTTCTGCAAGCGCTTTTGCACCGCTTGCAAACACAAAAAATTGCACTGCCCAGGCTTCGCGGGATTCGCACCATCAGCGAAATTCTGCCGGATGCGACGCGAGCACTTTGCCGGGAAGTGCTGGGTGTTTCGGTAGTTGATTTGTATAGCTCAATCGAGGTCGGCAATATCGCATTGCAGTGCCCGCATTCGGGGCATTACCACACGTATGACGAGAACCTGTTGATTGAAGTCGTCGGTGCCGACGGTAGGCCATGCCAAGCGGGTGAAACCGGCCGTGTGCTGGTAACCACACTGCACAGCTTTGCCATGCCGCTGCTGCGCTACGAAATGCGCGACTATGCCGAAGTCGCCCCGCCCTGCCCTTGCGGTCGCGGCCTGAAAACCTTGAAACGGATTCACGGACGAGTACGCAACATGGTGACTGCACCCGATGGCAGTGTGCGTTGGCCGATGCTGGGTTTTTCCAAGTTTCGCAGCGTCGCGCCGGTGAAGCAGTATCAAGTGATACAGCCGGCACTTGATCATCTGGAGTTTCGGCTGGTCACCGAACGCCCGCTAGAGGCCAGCGAGGAAGCGCAACTGGTCGCGATATTGCGCGACGCAATTGGCAATTTTTCTCGCATCGACGTGAAATATTTTTCCGATTTACCGCAAGGTAAAAACGGAAAATTTGAAGAATTCATTTCGCTGATTGCCGATGAGATGGCGACCACGCGCCAAGCCAAATGAACGAGACAAGCGACGCGCCAGTTGGTGCTGGCCACACGCCGTTGCATAGCCAAGTCAATGACTGAATCACACTGGGCGCGCCATGCAGCGCAATGGAACCATGTCGGTTCGCCCTTGCGTCCCAACACAGAAGACCAGGCTCTTTACTGGCAAGCGATTGAGGCATGCTTGGCCCCGATTGGATGCGCCTGCCATTGGCGGCCAGTTCCTGCACTCTGGCGCTGGGCGATGGCTGCTTGACCACCGTACCGAGCGATGAAGACTATCGTCGTATCGCCATTGAGCTGCACCGTGTATTGCGCGCTGACAACTTTGTGGTGCTGCGCATGTTTTGCGCACTAGAAACTCCCGAATGTACCGAAGCGGTTTTCGACGATTTGCGCCGTGGCGCAGTGGGTAATTTTCACGCCTACAAATGGCGTCTGGTGATGGCCATGCATGCCCATGATCCGGCGTTCAGACTGGCAGATGTATGGGCCAGATGGGATACGGAGCTTCCCGACAAGGCAGCCGTCGCTGCGCTCAGCGGATGGTCGATGGCAGCCATCAATACCTTGACCGCCTATCGCAATGCAAGGGCGCGATACAGCTTTGCCAGCGTGGCAAAAGTTGCCGAGTTATTCGCGCCGGAATTCAAACTCGTCGCCACGATTTATCCGACTTACGAACTTGGCGAACGCTGCCCGATCGTGAGTTTTCAGCGCTGCGAAATCTGCCCGACCCAATAAATCATGAGCGGCGTGTTTTCGATGTCGCTGGGGGCTTGGTCGGCGGCAATCGCATGAATGTCATTCGCGTTAGCTCCTCCCCCTTCAAGGGGGAGGCTGGGAGGGGATGGGGCCGGTTTTGATGGCTACATCGCGATTTTCCCCCATCCCCACCCCAACCCTCCCCTTGAAAGGGAGGGGGAAGCGCATCATGAGCGGCGTGTTTTCGATGTCGCTGGTGGCTTGGTCGGCGGCGATTCCTTGTCTGCCGAGCCGGCATCTTCCGGGCGCACCATCAGCACATTGGCGCGGCTGCCGACTGTGTCTCGCCAGAAGGTCAGCGCCGCATATTTTTCAAACAAATCCGGCGGCAAAATCGTCGAGCGTGGCTCAAAGCGTACTTGTGGGCGCACCTTGTGCAGCCCGGTAAGACCAAGACCCTCATCGAACGCGGGTGTCTCCATATTCACGGTGTTGAAGTCATGCGCGAACACCGGTTCGCCGATAAATTTGTAGATCAACGGAATCACATCGTGCGGGCGTTGTGAGAGCAAATCGTAGTCGACCACCAACATGGCTTTGCCCTGCTCGCTGTAAAACGCCTCCTTGAGCGCCGACCAGGCGAGGCCAACCAAACGCGTTCGTTGCGCCAGCGTTTCGACCCGCGCGAAGACCGTGCCCCGCTCCGCTTCGTTGGCGAAAAGCAAAGAATTTTCGAACGGATTGGCGCGATACAGACGCTCGATGCTATCCATGACCCATCCCACATTGCGCACGCAGGCGATCACCTTGGCTTCCGGGTAAAGGTCAAGCAAGGCCGGCATTCTGGCGGTCCACACACGATTAGTGTCAAACACTATTTCATGATTCATTTCGGCGTAATAACTGTCAAATAATCCACGCAACAGCGCC
>JANYAW010000342.1 GCA_025361105.1 Rhodocyclaceae bacterium
TCAAGTGGTATTGTTTTGTGGGGTTTGCTTAGCCCGATAGGCGCGCTGCTGTGTTTCGGTGTCAGCCAATCGTTTGGTTGGTTCATTGCGTGGGTGGTGCTCACCGCGCTGACCGGTCTTGCGGATTTTTATTTAGCTGACGCAATGGCCTTACCAAAATTCACCGTTCCGATTCGCACCAGCATCGCGTTTTTTGCGCTCAACTTCATCGCCGTGTCGGCGATTATTTATCTGCTTTTGCGCCACTCAATCATTGCCAAAAACAAGACTCAAGAGAGCCTCGCCGCAGCGCATGAAATGTTGCAGGATGAGCAGGATCGATCTGAAAAGTTGTTGCTTAACATCCTGCCCGGCTCGATTGCGGAGCGCTTGAAAAACTCGGATCAAACCATCGCCGACGGCTTTGCCGATGTCACGGTTATGTTCGCCGACATTGTTAACTTCACGCAAGTCGCCGCCGACATGGCACCGGCACAAGTGTTTAGCATGCTGAATCGCATTTTTTCGGCCTTCGACGAGTTAGCCGAAGAACATCAATTAGAAAAAATCAAGACCATCGGTGATGCTTACATGATTGCTGGTGGTCTTGGAGTGGGCGAAGAAGAATATTCGGCCAAAATCGCCGATATGGCATTGGCCATGCGCGATTTGCTCAAAAGTGATTTCGCCGTTAACGCGTCGCATTTGGATATTCGCATCGGCATCGGTACCGGGCCGGTCATCGCTGGCGTAGTTGGCAAAAAGAAATTTATTTATGACCTGTGGGGTGACACGGTCAACATCGCTAGCCGCATCACTTCCGAAGGTGTGCCCGGCATGATTCAGTGCGACACCACGACCTTCTATCGTCTGCGCGGAAATTTTGATTTCCACGAACCGCAAGTCATCTACCTCAAAGGCAAAGGTGACATGACCGTCTATCGCCTTATCGGTCGCAAACAAGCCTTCAATGCGGCTGACGCTTACTAGCCACCTTGAGTGGCTCTTGAGCAACAATAGGCGCGAGCTTAAAACAAACGCAACCGTCGCGACTTTCTATTAGCGTCAATCGATAACCCAAAGATTCGGCCTGCTTTGCAACTTGATACAAGCCGATTCCCAAGCCGTCCTCTGACGGTACTGGGCCACGCAACAACTGTGCTTGTATTGCCTTTTCAATCGCGCTACCGCTGTCGCTGACTATTATGGCGATGCCGCTCGGTGCTGGTTCCATATGAACGCTCACCGAGAGGTTGAATTCGCGTTGGCGCTTGGCGGCCATATTCGACAGCAGATTGTCGAGCACCGAAGTGAACAAGGTTGCCGGTACTTCAAGGTTGGATGATGCCGCTGCGCTGGTAAAACTTATCCAAGTTTTGTCTTCAAAGCGCCGCACCAAATCCGCCCACCAAAGATTTAACGGGACTAGCGGATCATCAACCGATTCTTGCCTTACGCGCAGCTTGTCGAGCGTGACTTCCAATCGCGTGGTAATTGTTGGCAATTGCCGTCGCAGCAAGGCGCGAAACGCGGACGAATCGTCCGAGCCTGGCTCATTGGCGGCGTGACACAACATCTGTAGCGACTGGAGCAAATTCTTTACATCATGCGTTAGCCGTGCGCCGGTTTCGTGCACCGCTTGCATATACGACATTTCCTTGAGCCTTTGCGCGCGCTGCTTGTCGGCATGAAATTCGCCGAGCAATTGCGCCAATAAATTGAAATGCCAGATCAGGGAAGGTGGCAACGTGTAGCGGGTATACAAAGTCAGTCCAACCTCCTGATGCGTGAATTGTGCGGACGCCCCACGCTGTTCACCAAACGCGCCGACCACGCCTGCCGCCGACCACTTGATACCACTGACCCACGGCAAACCTTCGGTCATCGCGGCGCAAGCGCGCGCCACAAATGCATCGGGTTCGAGTTCCTCCTCGGCCAAATCAGCCAAGGAATGCAGCCATTGCTCGGCGGGCAAGCCAATCGACAATAAGTAGCGCGAGAAAAAATTTCCCCAACCGGCAAATCCTGCGTGCGGGCTCCAAGTCCAACCCAAAATCAACAGCACCGCGCCCAGAGCAATCAAGGATTTCAGCAGCGCCGTGGCGTAATCCGTGTTGGTCAGCAACATCATCGACAAGCTGCCCAAGACCAAAACAGCGAGCAACAGAAACACAAACAAACTATTGACGAAATCGATCACCTCGGTCTGCTGCACGGATTCGTGAACCCGTGGCAAGGCGATCATGATAAGCAAGGCGACCGGCAACACGACACGAACTGCGGTGACAATCGCAGTCGGTAATTTCGCCGCCGGCAATGCCAACGGAGTTGCTAGCACCAGCAAGGCCAGCACCAAAAAGCCCAGCGCGAAGAGGTGAAATAGTCTTGTTACTGGCGTGCCCAAGAGTAAAACTTTGCCGCCGACAATTCCCGCCAACATCAAAATCCACAGCATCAACAACCAGCCATTAATCTGAAACGCTGCCACCGCCGCCATTGCAATCAACAACAACAGAATCGGTGTCGAAAGTCGCTGCTGGCCTTTGACCAAAGGCTGCCACAAGATGAATAGACCCAAGTGACCCAGAAACAGTGGGCGCACGATGACGCTTTCCATCGGCTGCGATAAAACCAGAAACAAAACAGCCAGCAAAGTAATCAAAATCCCGCCGCGCCAGCTCGGAAGGCGATTTATCAAGCGCTCAGAGAAGGGCTTAGTGTGCATTTCACGGGCTGGGAAGAAGATTCACAAAGGGATTCACAGATCAATTGTAGCGTCAGAAGTCTGACAGACCGCTACCAGCTAGCCGTTGAAAACCCGTCATATTTCTGACAGCAGGTCAAGTCCGGTATTGTAAATTGAAACTAACCTATTGCTTTATATAAGATATGATAACTGGCATCAATACTGCTTATAAAGTAGTGTCGCACCACACTAACGAACGGAGAACATCATGCGTAGCAAACAGTCAGGCTTTACCCTAGTTGAAATTGCCATCGTACTGGTCATCATTGGCCTGCTACTCGGTGGCGTGCTGAAAGGGCAGGAATTGATCAACAGCGCGAAGATTAAAAACGTCGCTAACGATTTGAACGGTATCGCGGCCGGTGTTTATGCCTATCAGGATCGCTACAAAACTTTCCCTGGCGACGATGGTGCTGCACAGGCGCGCTGGTCCACTACGTTTAACGGCAACAAAGATGGCGTCGTCGGAGCCGATCCTACTGGTGTAGCGCTGGCTACGACAGCAAACTTCAACGACGCCCCGCCAGCGGCACTCGCTGCTTCGACCAATGAAACTGTTCTGTTTTGGCATCATATGCGGCTTGCCGGTTTTGTATCCGGATCGACGGCGGGGAATGATGGTGGCGACCAGCCCCAGAATGCTGTTGGCGGTATTGTCGGAATTCAGACTGGAGCAGGAAAGCTGACTGCTGGAGTAAGTCAGGACGTTGGCGGACTGGTCGTTTGCACCTCGAACTTGAACGGCAAGATCGCCGGTGCTATTGATCAGCAATTTGATGATGGCGTGGCAACTACCGGAACCTTGCGCGGCTACACACAGAACAAGACACCGGTGACGCGCGGCGGTACGAATCCAACCCGTCCAGCCGCTACAAACGCAACCGTGTACAACGCAGCCGACGACACAGAGCTCTACACAATCTGCAAATCGCTGTAAGAAATATGCT
>JANYAW010000358.1 GCA_025361105.1 Rhodocyclaceae bacterium
CGGCGGTCAAGCAGTTGTCGAAGGCACTGGCGACCACGGCTGCGAATACATGACTGGTGGCACGGTAGCCGTTTTGGGAATTACCGGACGCAATTTCGCTGCCGGTATGTCGGGTGGAATTGCTTACGTGTACGACATCGACGGCAACTTCGCCAAACGTTGCAACACGGCGATGGTGACGCTGCATAAATTACTCTCTGCGTCAGAGCAAGCCGACGATGGCACGCGTCATCGCGAAGAGGCGGATGAGACTCAACTAAAACGCATGCTCAGCGAGCACGCCGCACTGACCGGTAGCGAACGCGCGAGTGCGATCTTGGGCAATTGGGAAACCGCGCGCGGCAAGTTCGTCAAGGTGTTCCCGAATGAGTATCGACGCGCATTAACCGAGATGGCGCAGAAAACGCATTCGTCCAAAGTTGTACAGAAAGAGATTGCCTAAATGGGAATGCCAACTGGATTCAAAGAGTTTGAGCGCGTCGCCGAGACCTACGAGAAATCGAAGACGCGCATATTGCACTATCACGAATTTGTGCCGCATCTGAACGATGCGCAGGCCAAGGTGCAAAGTGCGCGGTGCATGGATTGTGGAATTCCGTTTTGCAACAACGGCTGTCCGGTCAACAACATCATTCCCGACTGGAATGATTTGGTCTATCGCGGACAATGGCGTGAAGCGATTGAGGTGCTGCATTCGACCAATAATTTTCCAGAATTCACCAGCCGGATTTGTCCCGCGCCTTGCGAAGCGGCGTGCACGCTGAACATTGAGCAAAATCCCGTTGGCATCAAATCCATCGAGCGCGCGATTATCGATAAGGCTGGCGAGAATGGTTGGGTGACACCGCAACCCGCTAGCCACCAAACCGGCAAGAAAATTGCGGTGGTGGGCTCGGGCCCAGCCGGTTTGGCTGCGGCACAGCAATTGGCGCGCGCCGGACATGCAGTCACCGTGTTCGAGAAAAGCGATCGCGTAGGCGGTTTACTGCGCTACGGCATCCCCGATTTCAAACTCGACAAGCGCTTGATTGATTGGCGCATGGCGCAAATGGGCGTTGAAGGTGTGCGCTTTGTGACCAGCACGATGGTGACTAACGCGGTGCTGCCGTGCGAGATCGCCAGCGATGCCAAATGGGTGGTGACGACCGAGCAGCTACGCAAGGAATTTGATGCGGTGATTCTTTCCGGCGGCGCAGAGACACCACGCGACTTGCCGATTCCGGGACGTGAGCTACCCGGCGTACATTTCGCCCTTGAATTCCTGATTCCGCAAAACAAGGAAGTCGCCGGAGCGCCGAAAAATCCTATCAATGTGCATGGCAAACATGTGCTGGTGATTGGCGGCGGTGATACCGGCTCGGATTGTGTCGGCACTTCGAATCGACACGGTGCCGCCAGCATCACGCAAATCGAATTGCTGGCGCGTCCGCCCGAGCAGGAAAACGGTCCGCTGACTTGGCCTTACTGGCCGCTCAAGATGCGCACCTCATCGTCGCACGAAGAAGGCGCGGCGCGCGATTGGTCGATTGGTACCAAGGAATTCATCAGCAAAAACGGTCGCCTCCATGCCGTCAAAGCTGTGCATCTCGAATGGAAAAATGGCCGCATGACCGAAGTCGCCGGCAGCGAATTTGAAATCCGCGCCGACTATGTTTTCCTAGCGATGGGTTTTACGCAACCGGCGCGCGGTGTGCTCGATGCCTTTGGCGTAACACCCGATGGACGTGGCAACGCCAAGGCAAGCACCGAGGGCGATCAAGCGTATGTAACCAACGTCAAAGGCGTTTTCGCCGCTGGTGATATGCGACGGGGGCAATCGTTGGTGGTGTGGGCGATACGCGAAGGCCGCCAATGCGCGCGCGCAGTCGATGCCTATTTGATGGGTGCTAGCGTGTTGCCGCGCTAACAGTACAACGATGGAGTTAAGCGCAAGTTTTTTGTCAGCAGGTTTCTTGCTGCTGCTGGTGCTCGACCCATTCGGCAATATCCCGATTGTCGCCGCGCTGTTGCGTGGCGTAACACCCGCGAGGCGTTGGCGCGTAGTCTTGCGCGAATGCGTGATTGCCTACGTGGTACTGACTTTGTTTTTGTTTTTTGGTCAGCGCGTGATGAGCTTTTTGCAACTCTCCGAAGTTTCCTTGGGTATATCTGGTGGCGTGGTGCTGTTTCTGATTGCACTGCGAATGATTTTTCCGCCGCCCGGCGGCAGTGTGTTTGGTGACGCGAACGGCGCCGCCGAACCATTCATCGTGCCATTGGCTGTGCCCGCAATTGCCGGTCCGTCTGCGATGGCGATGGTGATGCTCTTGGTCTCGCGTGAACCCGATAGATTGTTCGAGTGGTTCGGCGCCATGAGCTTGGCAATGGCGATATCAACGACGGTGCTGGTGGCCAGTGGCAAACTGATTCACGTGCTGGGCGAGCGTGTGCTCACTGCCGTGGAACGTTTGATGGGATTGATATTGAGCGCGCTGGCGATAGAAATGCTGCTACGTGGAATTAGTGGGTTTGTTAAAACGTTTGCCTAAGGGAATGTGGTTTTTGACGGTGTATCACCAGCACCAACTCGCGAAATTACCGTCAGACGAGTGCTCTTGTTAGACTGTGAGCACATGAAAAATTCATCGCTCAATGTCGTAATCCTTGCCGCAGGTGCGGGCAAGCGTATGCGTTCCGAAGTGCCCAAAGTTTTGCATCCGCTGGCGGGCAAGGCGATGCTCGCTCATGTGCTGGACACCGCGCGTGGTTTAGGCGCGCAGAAAATTTGCGTCGTTGTGGGTCATGGTGGCGATGCAGTGCGCGCCGCTTTCCCCGCGCCGGATATTGATTGGGCGGATCAGTCGCCACAACTTGGTACCGGTCACGCGCTACTTCAGGCTTTGCCGCATATTGATCCAGCCGCGCCGACGCTGGTGTTGTATGGCGATGTGCCGCTGACCCGCGACGCGACGCTGCATCGCTTGATTGAAGCCGCCGGACAAAGCAATCTCGCCCTGCTCACCGCACAGGTGCTTAACCCACATGGTTATGGTCGCATCGTGCGCATTGACGGCCAAGTCAAACGTATCGTGGAAGAAAAAGACGCCGACGATGCCGAGCGCGCGATAGGCGAAATCAATACTGGAATGCTGGTGGCTCCGGCTGCTGCACTGGCACGCTGGTTAACCGGTTTGGGTAACCAAAACGCGCAAGGCGAATACTATCTGACCGACATCGTGGCGCTCGCCGTGAGCGAAGGCTGCAAGGTCGTGACTGCCCATCCGGGCGCTGCATGGGAGACCGATGGCGTGAACAACAAAGCGCAATTGGCGCAATTGGAACGCGTGTATCAGCGCAATATCGCCGAGGCCTTGTTGGAAGCCGGCACGACGCTGGCCGACCCGGCTCGCATCGACGTACGGGGCGAATTGACCTGCGAGGCGGATGTATTCATCGATGTCGGCTGTGTGTTTGAAGGCAAAGTGTCAGTTGGTGCTGGCACTACGCTGTCAGCCAACTGCGTGTTGAAAAACTGCACCATCGGTGCGGGCGTTTTAGTCAAACCGTTTTGCCATATCGAAGATGCAGTCGTCGGCGCAAATTCAATAATCGGGCCGTATGCGCGTTTGCGTCCGGGCACCAAACTTGGCAACGAAGTACACATCGGAAATTTCTGCGAGATAAAGAATTCCGATATCGCCAGCGGCTCCAAAGTTAATCACCTGTCCTACATCGGCGATACGAGCATGGGTAGTCGCGTCAATATCGGCGCAGGCACCATTACTTGCAATTACGATGGCGCGAATAAATTTCGCACGGTGATTGAAGACGATGTCTTCATCGGCTCCGACACGCAGCTCGTCGCGCCGGTTACGGTGGGTCGCGGCGCAACGCTCGGGGCTGGCACCACGCTGACCAAAGATGCTCCCGCCGATCAACTCACGGTGTCGCGCGCCAAACAAATTTCGATGGCTAGCTGGAAGCGCCCGCAGAAAATCAAAAAGGATTAAGCATGTGTGGAATCGTCGCAGCAGTTGCCGATGGCAATATCGTTCCACTGCTAATCGAAGGGCTGACGCGACTGGAATATCGCGGCTACGATTCAGCAGGGCTTGCTTTACGTGATGACACGAGCGGCAAACTGACGCGATTTCGCAGCATCGGGCGCGTCGCGGATTTGGCCGAGCAATCAAAAAATCACACCGCAACTTCCAGCATCGCACATACGCGTTGGGCAACCCACGGCGCGCCCAGCGAGCGCAACGCACATCCGCACATGTCAGGCGGCATCGCTGTGGTGCATAACGGCATCATCGAAAACTATGTCGCCCTGCGTGAAATGTTGCGCGCTCAGGGCTATGTTTTTTCGTCCGATACCGATACCGAAGTCATCGTGCACCTCATCGTGCATCTGGCCAAAACCACGCCGGATTTATTCACCGCAGTGGCGCAAACCTGCAAGCAACTCGAAGGCATCTATGCCATCGCGGTGATTCGCGAAGGTGACAATTGCGTCGTCGTCTCAAGGCACGGTGCGCCTTTGCTGTTGGGCTTGGGCGAACATGGCAACTACGCCGCATCGGATGCTTCGGCGCTGCTTTCAGTCACGCGCAAAATTGTCTATCTCGAAGAAGGTGATGTTGCCGAAATTTCGCTGGCCGGAATTCGCGCAGTTGACGCCGGTGACACGCCGTTAAAAATCGGCATCGATCGCCCGATACACATCAGCACACTGTCCGCCGCTGAAGTGGAAAAAGGCGATTACGCCCACTTCATGCAAAAGGAAATTTTCGAACAGCCGGAAGTGTTGGCGGCGACATTGGAGATGATAGGCGGCGCACAATCCTTGTCGCCCAATATTTTCGGCGCGAGCGCCCCCGAGGTTTTCGCCGATGTAAATGCTGTCTTGATACTCGCCTGTGGCACCAGTTTTCATTCCGGCCTCGTCGCACGTTATTGGATAGAACAACTCGCTGGTATCCCATGCACGGTAGAAATCGCCAGCGAATATCGTTACCGCGTTTCGGTACCCAACCCGCGACAATTGGTAGTCGCCATTTCGCAATCCGGCGAAACCGCCGACACCCTGGCCTCGATTAAATTTGCCAAATCACTGGGCATGGGAAAAACTTTGGCACTATGCAATGCGCCTGAATCCGCCATCGTCCGCGAATGCGCGCTGCGTTTCCTCACTCGCGCCGGCAAGGAAATCGGAGTTGCGTCGACCAAAGCTTTCACCACGCAACTCGCCGCCTTGTTTTTACTCGCCATCACATTAGGAAAAATCGGCGGGCGCGTCAGCGCAAAAGACGAAGCCGAGTACCTGAAAGATTTGCGCCATCTGCCGCTCGCCGTGCAAAAAGTTTTGGCGCTCGAACCCGCCATCAAAATCTGGGCGCAGCGTTTCGCCGACAAACATCACGCCCTGTTTTTAGGGCGTGGCCTGCACTATCCGATTGCACTCGAAGGCGCGCTCAAGCTAAAAGAAATCTCCTACATTCATGCCGAAGGCTATCCCGCTGGCGAGCTTAAACACGGCCCCTTGGCGCTGGTCGACGAAAACATGCCGGTAATCAGCATCGCGCCGAATGATGCGTTGCTGTCCAAACTGAAATCCAATCTGGAGGAAGTCGCTTCGCGCAGCGGCGAGTTGTACGTCTTCGCCGATGCCGATTCCGCCATCATAGAATCTGCCCGCGTGCATGTGCTGCGCCTGCCCGAGCACTACGGCCTGCTCTCACCCGTGTTGCATGTCGTCGCCTTGCAATTGTTCTCGTATCACGTGGCGCTAGTCAAAGGCACTGACATCGACAAGCCGCGCAATTTGGCGAAATCAGTGACGGTGGAATAAGCACAGCACAGCAGTCCTTCCTGCGCATTTCTTGACCTATGACAAGGTGCACCGGTCCTCGCGCACCTAAGCTGGTAGCCTCGCCATGATGTAAGCAGATGGCTCGTGCTGCTTCCACATCCGGCCGGCAACAAGGATACGGGCTATGCTTCAAGCCATGCAGCATGCTTTACGCTGGTTGTTTATGCGGGTTGAAAATATTTTCAACCACACTTTTGGCGATCGGTTGAACCCCTTTTATCACCTCGGCACGATCAGTTTTTTTCAATTTTGGTTGGTCATAGTCAGCGGGCTTTACCTGTACATTTTTTCCGAGACATCGGTGCACGGTGCCTACGCGTCGGTCGAACGGATTACCCATCAGCAATGGTGGGCGGGTGGCATTTTGCGAAGCCTGCATCGTTACGCCACTGACGGCATGATAGCGACCATGTTGTTGCACCTGCTGCGCCATTTCGCCTACGACCGTTATCGCGGCTTTCGCTGGTTCTCGTGGGTCAGTGGTGGTGTTTTGCTGTGGCTGATTTATATCGCGGGTATCAATGGCTTTATGCTGGTGTGGGATCAACTCGCGCAATTCGTGGTGACGGCGACTTCAGAATGGCTCGATGTCCTGCCGATTTTCAACGGTGCGCTGATACGCAATTTCATTACAGCGAATAGCGTCAACGACAGATTATTCACGCTGCTCGCCTTTATGCATATCGGGATTCCACTGACAGTCGGCCTTGTCTTGTGGCTGCATGTGCAACGCGTGCCGCAAGCG
>JANYAW010000371.1 GCA_025361105.1 Rhodocyclaceae bacterium
CCCAACCGTCCTGGGTCAAATCATTGGTTTCCGCGCCGCCCTGATTGTTCAAAAACTGGAACGCGCCACGATGCGCACGTTGGTTAAATATGTAAGTTGGGTCGATGATGCCGGAGATTTTCAGACCCTTTAATCCAGAGGACTCTTGCGTGTCTTCCATCGCCTCGACCTTGACTTTGATGCGGTTGAATTCGGACACATCAACCGACGGTGCAGACGGTGGCGCGGGCGGCGCGGGTGGTGCTTGAACGATGACCGGTGCCGGCGTGGCGACTTTTTCCATGACCATCTTTTTCAGTTCAGCCAATTGCGTTTTTAGCTGATCGATTTCGGCCTGCAATTGTTCAGTCGTCGGCTTGGGTGCCGGTTTCGTTGCAGCCTCGGCAGCAAACGGAAACGCTAGTGCCAGGGCGAGCACAATGGGGCTAATCTTGGCACTCATTTTCAATCTTGGCTTGCTCATGCTGGCTCCTTCAAAGGGAAGAACAAATGGTTTCTAGGTTAACTAATTTGCTGAAACTTATTTACTAAAACTCGTCGGCGATTTAGCCGTCACGATACGCCGCAGCTTGTTCGGCGGCGCGGCGTTTTTCCTGTTTGTACATCCACAAACTGCCCGCCATCACGCCCACCGCGACGACGGCGACGGTGATGGTAGCGATGGCATTGATGGTCGGATTCAAGCCGAGTTTGGCGCGCGACAAAATCAGCACCGGCAGCGTGGTGGAACCCGGTCCCGACAGAAAAGCGGTGGCCACCACATCATCGAGCGACACGGTAAAAGTCAGCAGCCAGGCGGAAGCCAGCGCCTGGCCTATCATCGGTAGGGTAATCAAATAAAAAACCTGAAACGGTTTGCAGCCCAAATCCTGCGCAGCTTCTTCCAGCGATTTGTCCATCTCCAGCAAGCGCGACTGGATCACTACCGCGGCATAGGCCATACCGACTGAGGTGTGTCCGGCCCAAATGGTGAACATGCCGCGCTCCGGCCAGCCGATGGCGCGCTGGAGCATCACGAAAAAAAGCAGTAGTGACAATCCGGTAATGACTTCGGGCACGACCAGTGGTGCGGTCAGATGTGCCGAGAACATCGTGCGGCCAAAAAATTTCTGGTAACGCACCATCGCAAACGCGCCCAACATGCCCAGCACGACGGAGCTCGTGGCGGTAGTGAAAGCGAGTTTGAGCGACAGCGACAGCGCATCCAGCACCTCTTTGTCCTCGGCCAAAACGCCATACCATCTGAAAGTGAAGCCGCCCCATAGCGTCACCATTTTTGAATCGTTAAACGAATAGATGACTAGCGTCAGAATCGGAATGTAGAGAAACGCATAACCGGCAAATAGCCAGAAGCGCCCGAACGTGCTGACCCGTCCATCTCCCGCGTCCACTAGTCGACTCCCCGGTTAACTGTCGCTGCTTGGTATTTGTTGAATAGCGCGAGCGGAAACAAAATCAACATCACCATCGTCACCGCCACCGCCGAGGCCATCGCCCAATCATTGTTGGAGAAAAATTCATCCCACAGCACACGACCGATCATCAAGGTTTCCGGGCCGCCGAGTAGTTCAGGAATCACGTATTCGCCGACGCTGGGAATGAATACCAGCATCGCGCCGGCGATGATGCCGTTCTTCGACAGCGGCACCGTCACCAGCCAAAACGCGCGCAACGGCCCGGCACCCAAGTCGTTCGCTGCCTCGATTAGTCGACCATCCATTTTTACCAGGTTCGCATACAGCGGCAAAATCATGAAAGGCAAATAGGTATAGACCATGCCCACCGTCATCGAAAATGCGGTGTGCATCATTTTGATTGGCTCATCAATCGCGCCCAGCCAAATCAAAAACGAATTCACTGTGCCGGAATCATCAAGCAAACCGCGCCAAGCATAGACGCGGAGTAAATACGAAGTCCAAAATGGTAGCGAGACCAGCATCAACAATACAGGTCGCATTGAGGCGGGTGAGCGTGCCATGAAATAGGCAAACGGATAGCCGATGAACAGGCAAATCAGTGTGTTGATGGTGGCGAATTTGAGCGAGGAACCGTAGGTGTTCAGATAGAGATCGTCTTGCAACAAAAACCGGTACTTTTGAAATGAGGCAGTGACGCTAAACACCCAGTCGTTGAAAGTCGACAAATCCTCAAAACGAATACCATCATTCGAGGTCGACACGCTAATCTTGAGCACGACCAAAAACGGAATCGAGAACACCAGAATCAAATAGAGATAGGGCGTTCCGATGACCAAGCGCCGCCCCCAACGGTCTACGATTTTGTCCATTAGCGAAGTGTTGTTGCCCATGGCGGTACTCATGTTTTCTCGCGCACTTAGCTAATCAACACCACCAGCGATTGCGCACTGCACGTCACCCACAGCGCGTCGCCCCGGCGATAGAGTTCAACGTGGCGCTCTGAATGCGTTATCGCCACTTGTATCTTGCGCCCCCCCGCCAATTCGACGCGATAAACCGAGAAGCTGCCGTAGTAGCCGCTGTCGACTATGGTGCCGCGAAACGCGTTGTTGCTGGTGTCAGTTGGCGCTTCGATTTGCAGGCCGATTTTTTCTGGTCGCAAGGCCACCGACACATCCATTCCCACCGTACCGGTAATACCATGCGCCACAAAAAACCGCCCCTCTGGCGTGTCAATCGCACAGTGGTCTGGCTCGTCTATCGCCAGCACGCCATCAAACAAATTGACCTTGCCGATGAAGTCGGC
>JANYAW010000391.1 GCA_025361105.1 Rhodocyclaceae bacterium
GGCCCGTGGCAAGTGCCGGTGGCTGATGTCGCGGTGACCTGCATGGGTTACGACACAATTTTGGGTGAAGCATTTGCCTTGGGCGAACGAGCACCGCTAGCTTTGCTCGATGCGCCAGCGTCGGGACGAATGGCTATCGGTGAGGCGCTGACCAACCTTGCGGCGGCGGATATTGCTGATATTGGCTTGGTCAAATTGTCGGCGAATTGGATGGCGGCCGCTGGTCACGGGCACGAAGACGCCGCGTTGTTCGATACGGTGCATGCCGTCGGAATGGAATTTTGCCCGGCGCTTGGAGTGTCGATACCGGTTGGCAAAGATTCCTTGTCGATGCGCACGCGTTGGACTGATGACACAACGGCAAAGCAGGTTACGGCGCCACTTTCTCTAGTGGTGACGGCGTTTGCTCGCACAGACGATGTACGTCGCACATTAACGCCAGAACTTCAGGCGGACAGTGAGGTTGGCGAAACCGAACTGATACTGATTGATTTGGGCTTCGGCGCAAATCGCCTCGGCGCGTCAAGCCTAGCGCAAGTTTTTGGTCAGATGGGTGAACACGGGCCGGACATTGATCCCGCGCCGCTCAAGGCATTTTTTAACGCCATCGGAAGCTTGAATCGCGACGGCAAAATTTTGGCCTATCACGACCGTTCCGACGGTGGTTTGTGGACGACGATTTGCGAGATGAGTTTTTGCTCGCATTTGGGCGTGTCCTTAAATGTCGACAGCTTGTGCTATGACGAATTGATGAATGACGTTGATGGCTTGGAGCGACGACCAAATCTTCTGGTTGGTCGTCAAAACGATCATCTACTCGCAGCACTTTTCAACGAAGAACTCGGCGCGGTAATTCAGGTTCGACGAAGCGAGCGCAACGACGTAATCATAGCGTTGCGCGATGCCGGATTGAGCCGCGCAGTTAATGTCATCGGCACACTCAACGACAGCGACGAAATCCGCGTGTGGCGCAATGCAAAAATGGCATTTTGTGCGCCGCGCAGTGAGCTGCAAGCCGCGTGGAGTGAGGTGAGTTATCAAGTTGCTCGACGTCGCGATGATGCGGTATGTGTGCAAGAAGAATTTGATGCCTTGAAGGATATTGCTGCTCCCGGTTTGTCGGTGTCAGTTGATTTTGACATGCCGGTTCGAAGTGCGCCGAATATCCTGAGCGGTGCGCGTCCAAGGATGGCGGTGCTGCGCGAGCAGGGTGTCAATGGGCACGTCGAAATGGCAGTGGCTTTTGAGCGTGCCGGATTCACGGCGGTTGACGTGCACATGTCGGATTTGCAAATGGGGCGCGTCCGTCTCAAGGATTTTGATGGCTTGGTCGCCTGTGGCGGTTTTTCTTACGGCGACGTGCTGGGCGCGGGGCAGGGTTGGGCAAAATCGATCTTGTTCAATGATGTTTTGCGTGACGAATTCTCGAACTTTTTCATTCGCCCTAACAGCTTCGCGCTTGGTGTTTGCAATGGCTGCCAGATGATGGCGAATCTTGCGCAGATTATTCCCGGCGCACAGGATTGGCCGCGCTTTGAGCGTAATCGCTCTGAGCAATTTGAAGCGCGTTTGGTGATGGTCGAGCTACCACATTCGCCTTCACTGTTTTTCAAAGAGATGGGCGGGTCACGCTTGCCAGTGGTAATTTCGCACGGCGAAGGCAAAGCGGTGTTTACTTCAGCGGCAACGGCTCAATCGGCAATCGTCGCCATGCGATATATCGATACGCGTGGCAATACCGCTGTGACGTATCCCGCGAATCCCAATGGATCGCCGGACGGCATCGGCGGTCTGACCACCGCTGATGGTCGATTTACCATCCTAATGCCGCATCCAGAGCGCGTGCTGAGGTCGGTGCAAATGTCATGGCACCCGCGCGAATTGGGCGATGATTCACCGTGGCTAAAAATGTTCACCAACGCGCGCGCCGGTTTGGGATAAACGCACGATAAGCTCGCAGATACGTGCCGACAATGAAAAGACCCGCCGCGATTGCTCGCGGCGGGTCTTATTTTTGGTGCTACAGAAGCTTAGTTAAACTTTATTCGACCTTGGCTTTCGCACGCAGTTGGTCGATGTGTTTCTGAACCATTTGTTGCTGGAGGCGCTGGGTAATTTGCGGCTTGGCTTCGTCGAATCCAGGCAGTTTCAATTCGCGTACGTCTTCAAGTTGAATTACATGCCAGCCAAAATCAGTTTTAACGGCAGGGTCAGTCAGCTTACCTTTTTCAAGCTTTTGCATTGCGTCAGAAAATGGCTTGACGTAAGCGGCTTTGTTGGCCCAACCCAGATCACCACCTTTGTCTTTGGAGCCTGGGTCTTTTGAGACTTTGGCGACATCCTCAAACTTTTCCTTTTTGAGTCGCTCTATGACGGCCTTCGCTTCGTCTTCTTTCTCAACCAGAATGTGGCGGACTTTGTATTCTTTGTCGCCGAGTTGAGCCCGAACGTTTTCGTATTCTTTCTTGACTAGATCGTCGGTGACTGGGTGCGTGCGAACGTAGTCGTTCAAGTAGGCACCGATTAGCACACCCTGACGCGCAAGATCGATTTGACCTTGTACTTCAGCTTTCTTGTCAAAACCTTTCTTTTGCGATTCCTGAGTCAGGATTTCGCGGCGAATCAGCTCCTCTTTCACCGCGTTGCGCAGTTCCGGTGAATCGGGCTGGCCCTGTGCTGCTTGCCCAGTGATAAGTGCATCAGCACGATTTTTAGAGATTGATTTGCCATTGACCGTGGCAACAGTTTCGGCTTTTTCAGCGAGTGCGGGCTGCATGGCGAAGATTCCAGCGCAGGTCAGCAGCAGTGCATAGGAAGTAGAGCGTTTCATTTTATTTCCTGATAGTTGGAAGGGTTGTTCAGAGGTATCGGAGCGCTTGCATCGATGCTGAGCGCATGGATTTCGCGTCTCATCAAAGTGCCGAGGGCATCATACACCAAGCGATGGCGGGCAATAACGCTGAGACCGGAAAAACAGGGGGCAATAATTCGTAAGCGAAAGTGTCCACCGCCTTCGCGTGCCCCCGCGTGTCCGGCATGTTTGGCGGAGTCATCA
>JANYAW010000083.1 GCA_025361105.1 Rhodocyclaceae bacterium
TCGTCTGCTGTGCCGTGGGAAAAATTTATCCGCACTACATCAACGCCAGCCGCGACCAGTTCGGTGAGCCGCTCCTCGGTGTTTGAGGCGGGACCAAGGGTAGCGACAATTTTGGTTGAGCGTTGCATTGATGAACTCCGTAAATTATTCGCCGGTTGGTGCTGGCAACACGCTGTTAGTTGGCGCTATTGCAGCGATGTTCCAGCATCTCAATCGCCGGCAATTTCCTGCCTTCAAGAAATTCTAAAAACGCGCCGCCCGCTGTGGAAATGTAGGAAACTTTTTCGTAAATATCGTACTTCTGAATTGCCGCAATCGTATCGCCACCACCGGCCAAGGTGAAGGCCTTGGTCGCGGCAATCGCCTCGGCAATTTTTTTCGTGCCTTCGCCAAACTGATCGAACTCGAATACGCCGACTGGCCCGTTCCAGATGACCGTACCCGCCTTCATGATGATGTCGACGATAGCTTGCGTTGATTGCAATCCGATGTCAAAAATCATGTCGTCATCGACCACCGCGTTGGCAGGTTTGTGCACGGCCGGTTCCGCTGCATCGAATTTTTTGCCGCACACCACGTCGCCTGCAATCGGAATACTCGCGCCGCGCGCGGCCATTTTTTTCATCAAACTTTGCGCGGTAGAAATCAAATCCGCTTCACATAAGGACTTGCCGACCTTGTTACCCGCAGCCAACAAAAAAGTATTGGCGATGCCACCGCCGACCACCAGTTGATCAACCTTGTCAGCCAGCGCTTCGAGCACGGTAAGTTTGGTCGACACTTTCGAGCCACCGACTATCGCCACCATTGGTCTGGCGGGATTGGCCAGCGCCTTTTGCAGCGCATCCAATTCCTGCGCCACCAACAGTCCCGCGCAAGCTTGCGGAGCAAATTGCGCCACGCCATAGGTCGATGCCTCGGCACGATGTGCGGTACCGAATGCGTCCATCACAAACAGGTCACACAAGGCGGCATATTTTTTTGCAGTCGCTTCGAGATTCTTTTTTTCGCCAACATTGAAACGACAATTTTCCAGCAGCACCACTTCGCCTGCCGCAAGCTCGAAGCCACCATCGATCCAATCGCGCAGCAGACGAACCGGTTGCCCGAGTTGCGCTTCGAGCACAGCGGCGACTGGCGCAAGAGAATTTTCTGCGCTGAACACGCCTTCCTCGGGCCGACCCAAATGCGATGTCACCATCACCTTCGCACCGGCCTTCAGACAGTGCAAAATCGTCGGTACGGACGCTGTGATACGTGCATCAGAAGTGACTACGCCATCCTTCACCGGCACATTCAAATCGGCGCGGATGAAAACGCGCTTTCCTGCTAAATCAAAATCGCCTAGCGTATTGAATTTCATTGTTGATTCGCCAGTTTGTGCTGATGACACGCCGTCAAATTCATTGCAAAAGCTTACTTGGAAATCACCCGCGCCATTTCCAACACTTTGCACGAATAGCCCCATTCGTTGTCGTACCAACTGACGATTTTGACGAAGGTGCTATCGAGTGCGATGCTGGCTTCGGCATCGAATACCGAGGTGCAACTCTCGCCGCGAAAATCGGTGGCGACGACCTTTTCTTCGGTGTAGCCAAGGATGCCTTTCATCGCACCTTCTGATGCGGCTTTCATCGCCGCGCAGATTTCTTTGAAGCTGGCTTCCTTGACCAACTCTGCCGTCAAATCCACCACCGAGACGTCGGAAGTCGGCACCCGGAAAGACATGCCGGTAAGTTTTTTGTTCAGTGATGGAATCACCACGCCGACAGCTTTGGCCGCGCCCGTTGATGAGGGAATAATATTTTCCAGAATGCCACGCCCGCCACGCCAGTCCTTGTTTGAAGGGCCATCGACGGTTTTCTGGGTCGCGGTGGCGGCATGCACCGTGGTCATTAGACCGCGCTTGATACCCCAGTTGTCATGCAGCACTTTGGCCACTGGCGCGAGGCAATTGGTGGTGCACGAAGCATTGGAAATAATCGCTTCACCGGCGTAGGTCAAATGGTTCACACCGAACACAAACATCGGTGTGTCGTCTTTCGATGGTGCTGACATGATGACTTTTTTCGCGCCCGCGGCCAGATGTTTTTCCGCTGTTTCTTTGGTCAAAAACAAACCAGTCGCTTCAATCACGATATCCGCACCAACTTCGTTCCACTTCAATTCGCTCGGATCTTTCACTGCAGTCAAACGAATGCGTTTGCCATTCACAATCAGCGTATTTCCATCGACCGAAATATCGCCTTTGAAGCGGCCATGCACCGAATCAAATTTCAGCATGTAGGCCAAATAATCCGGCTCGAGCAAATCGTTGATGCCAACGACTTCAATGTCAGAAAAATCTTTCACTGCGGCGCGAAAAACCATGCGGCCAATGCGACCGAATCCGTTGATACCAATCTTGATAGTCATCCGTTTCTCCAAATAATTTTCAAAAATTAAAGTACAGATTTAACCGTGCTGACCACACTCTCAACCGTGAAGCCGAACTCTTTGAACAATGCTCCAGCCGGTGCTGATTCGCCGAAACGATCCAGCCCAACCACTGCGCCTTGCAAGCCAACGTATTTGTACCAGCCGTCGGTCACGCCTGCCTCCACGGCCACGCGCACAATGCCATCGGGCAAAACCGAGCTGCGATAGGCCGTGCTTTGTGCATCAAAAATATTGGTGCAAGGCATCGACACTACGCGCACGGCGATGTTTTCTTTGGCCAGTGCGGCTTGGGCTTTGAGAGCCAAATCAACTTCCGAGCCAGTGGCAATAATTACGGCTTGCGCCGCGCCTTTGCTCTCGGACAACACGTAACCGCCACGGCGGATTTTTGCCATCGTGGCTGCTGTGCGTTTTACAAAAGTTAAATTTTGACGCGATAGCGCAAGACTGGTCGGGCCGGTTTTGCGCGCAATGGCGCTGGACCAGGCCACCGCCGTTTCGACCGTATCGCATGGTCGCCACACATGCATGTTGGGAATCATCCGCAGCGTCGCGGTTTGTTCCACCGGCTGGTGCGTCGGACCGTCTTCGCCGAGGCCGATAGAGTCGTGAGTGAACACAAAAATTGAACGCAACTTCATCAGCGCCGCCATGCGCAGTGCATTTCTGGCGTATTCCGAAAACATCAGGAATGTGCCGCCATAGGGAATAAATCCGCCGTGTAAGGCAAGGCCATTGATGATCGCCGCCATCCCAAATTCGCGCACGCCGTAGTGAATGTAATTGCCTTTGCCTTCGCGCGTGACCGGTTTGGAGCCTGACCAGTTGGTTAAATTGGAGCCAGTCAAATCGGCCGAACCACCGAGCAATTCGGGCAGTTTGGAGGCAAACGCTTCGATGCTGTTTTGCGAAGCTTTGCGCGTCGCGATGGTGGCTGCTGCGTCATTCATTTGCTTTAACGCGGCCTCAACTTGCGTGCTCCAATCGGCCGGCAATTCGCCCGCCATGCGGCGCGAGAATTCAAGTGCCAAATCGGGATGCGCAGCCGTATAGCGCGCCATCGTTTCGTCCCATTCGGACTCCCACACCGCGCCACGTTTGGTAGCATCCCATGCGGCATACACTTCCGCCGGGATTTCGAACGGCGGATGATGCCAGCCGATGTAATCGCGTGCGGCCTGAATTTCTGCATCGCCCAAAGGCGCGCCGTGCACATCGTGGCTGCCTTTTTTATTCGGTGCGCCCAGACCAATCACGGTCTTGCAGCAAATCAAAGTCGGGCGCACATTGTCTGATTGCGCTTCGCGAATCGCGGCTTCAATGGCATCAGGATGATGTCCATCGACACCACGTAACACTTGCCAACCGTAGGCCGCAAAACGCTCTGGCGTTTTGTCAGTGAACCAGCCTTCGACGTGACCGTCGATGGAGATGCCGTTGTCATCGTAAAACGCTATCAACTTCGACAATCCCCAAGTCCCGGCCAGCGAACAAACCTCGTGCGAGATGCCTTCCATCAGACAGCCGTCGCCAAGGAAAACATAGGTGAAATGATTGACGATTTCACACTCGGGGCGATTGAATTCATTGGCGAGTAATTTCTCTGCGAGCGCCATCCCGACAGCGTTCGCCAGACCCTGCCCTAAGGGGCCGGTAGTAGTTTCCACACCTGCCGTGTAGCCAAATTCTGGGTGGCCTGGAGTCTTGCTGTGGAGTTGCCGAAACGACTTCAGATCATCAATCGAAAGATCGTAGCCAGTGAGATGCAATAGCGCGTAAATCAACATCGAGCCGTGGCCGTTGGAGAGTATGAAGCGATCTCGATTTGGCCAAAATGGATTTTTCGGGTTGTGCCTCAAATGCCGATTCCACAGAACTTCGGCGATTTCCGCCATGCCCATCGGCGCACCTGGATGGCCGGAATTGGCCTTCTGAACGGCATCCATAGCCAGCGCGCGAATGGCGTTGGTGACGGGCGTAAAAACGGGCGGTCGCATGTTCGATATTCCCTTGTTGCAGAGTACGCGGCATCGCCGCTACGGGTTGAAAGTTTTGGCTCGAAGGGAAGGAATTATCAACCAAACGGGGCGCAACTCGCTAGGCATTTTTTGCTAAACATGCAGATATTCACGCCTTGCGACGCTCCTCGACCATGCGCAGAATCATCGGCGTGAAAATCAATTGCATTGCCAGCTCCATTTTGCCGCCGGGAACCACAATGCTATTGGGTCGCGACATGAAGGAATCGTGAATCATCCGCAACAGGTAAGGGAAATCGATGCCGCGTGGCTGGGCAAATCGTATCACTACAAAACTCTCGTCCGCCGTCGGAATATCGCGAGCGACAAACGGGTTCGAGGTGTCGACGGTCGGCACACGCTGAAAGTTGATGTGCGTTTGAGCGAACTGCGGCGTAATGTAATTCACATAGTCCGGCATCCGTCGCAACACCGTATCGACCACCGCTTCAGTCGAATAGCCACGCTGCTGTTTGTCGCGATGTAATTTTTGCGTCCATTCCAAATTGATAATCGGTACTACGCCGACCAACAAATCGGCATGCTGCGCGACATTGACCTGGTCAGTCACGACCGCGCCATGTAGGCCTTCGTAAAACAGCAAGTCGGTGTTGGCTTCGAGCGCCGTCCACGGTGTGAAGGTGCCAGATTCCTGACCATATTTGGCCGCGATTTCATCGCTATGAAGATAGCTACGCACGGTTCCGCTGCCGTTCTTGCCGTATTGACGAAAGAGCGTTTCAAGCTCGACAAACAAGTTCGCCTCGGGGCCGAAATGACTGAAATATTGATTGCCACGACTCACCGCATCAGCCATTGCAGCTTGCATTTCTTCGCGGTTGTAGCGATGGAAAGAATCACCTTCGACGACCGCCGCAGTGATTTTTTCGCGGCGAAAAATATGTGCGAAAGTGCGCGTCACAGTCGATGTGCCGGCACCGGAGGAGCCGGTAATTGCGATGATGGGGTGTTTTGCAGACATGGGAGTTTTCGAGATTTAACGGCGGCGTGTCACCAGCACCAACTGGTGAGCAAATCGGGTTAAACCCGACTACACGAAAAGCTTATCAGCGAAAACGCGTTTTGACTAATTTTGGCGGCTCGGCCTGCGCCATGCGCAGAAACCGCGTGGGGTTTTGCGACACGCCGTTGAGGCGCACTTCAAAATGCAAATGGGGTCCGGTTGAGCGCCCCGTGTTGCCAACCAATGCGATCAATTGCCCGCGTTTGACGAAAGCACCAGGGCGAACCAACAGCTTGGAAGCATGGGCATAGCGAGTCGAGATGCCGTGACCATGATCGACTTCAACCAGATTGCCGTACTGAGGATGCATCTCTGCGCTAACCACCACGCCTGCCGCTGCGGCGTGAATCTTTGACCCGACCGCCGCCACGAAATCCACTCCTTCGTGCAGTGCGCGTTCGCCGGTGAAAGGGTCGATCCGCCAACCATAGCCCGACGCACTCCATTCAGCATCGACCGGCAAGCCGGTTGGCAACATCATTTTGCGAATTTGTTCTTCGAGTAATTGCGATTCGATGAGTGCCAAAGCATCAGTTTTATTTTCAACTTGACGCGACAAATCATCCAATGCGTTGCGTAAATCAGTAGTCGACAAAGCACTTTGCATCACCAAGGGGCCACCGCGACCATCGGTTAGGACACCCGAACTATTACTACGTAGCAAGGCGGCATCGTTGCCTGCACCGCGCGCACCGACTTTATCGGCGCTGTGATCAACTTTGTCGGCCTTGTTGATTTCGCGAACATTGACCCCGGCAACGCCGGCCAGACGCTCGCCCAAAGTGTCCAAGCGGATTAGCTGCGCCTGCATTTCGCCCAGCTTGACCGCCATCGCGTTGATGTTCTGGCGCACAAACTCGCTAGAGCGCGAAGTGTCTTCGGCATTGAGCGAACGCACAAAATCTTGCAGAAATGGCAAACGAATTTCAGCCGCGTGACGCACCGTGAAATAAGAAAATACCGACGAGAGGCCAATAACAGCGGCAAATAGCAGGCCAGAGGCCAATGCAAAATGCCGCCAAGTCAGCGTAATCGATTTGGCAGTTGCCATACGATTCGAGACGAGAATAAGATGCAAACTTATCTCCTTCGGTCACTTTGAAGCATCAACATGCCGTCTACCAGACTTCAGGATCACCTTGACCACGCTGAAGGAATGGCGCGTTTTGCAACGCACGCGAAACGGTTATTGCGTCTTCAAACACTTTTTCAGACTACGTTACCACCAGAATTACGGCTTCACGCGAGGATTGCCAACTTGCGGCTGGGAAAACTGGTTATTCACACCACGAACAGCGCCGTGGCGGCAAAAGTCAGGCAGGTCACACCGAGATTCACTGAACTTTTGGCAAAAGAAGGGTTGAAGCTTACCGAAGTTGATGTTCGGGTGCAAGCTTTACCGTCCGATCCGCACCCTAAAAAAGAGGCAAGACCCGTGTTACCTAACGCAGACCGAAAGCAAGCACTAACCTCGTTGAGTCAAGGCATGCCTGCCGATTCGCCCATTCGTCAGTCACTTGAGCGATTACTACGGACGCTTAAAGTTTGAGTTGGCTGGCTTTATTGCGCCATTTGATGCGATGGTGAATGCTTTTTAGACCGAGAGTAGCAGTCGCTCGCCCACCATCAAGACCATCAACAAGAGCGCGATGGCGAGTGCCGCTTGGCCGATTCGCCACGAGATTTGCAGATAGCGGCGATCTCGGGTGAATATCCACGAGACCACGCCGACGGTGATACCAAGCGCCGCCAGCAACGCTACCACGCGCAAAATCAACATCAGATAACTTGCACGCCCAATTGAGGGAACAGCCGCGAGACGCGCTCTGACGCATGTTCTGCCGCCTCGAAGCTGACGATTTCATACGCGCTGGCATCTGCCAGCAAGGCTCTGAGCAAAGAATTGTTCAGCGCATGACCGGATTTGTACGCTGAAAACGCTGCCAGCAATGGGTGTCCGGCTAAATACAAATCACCGATGGCATCGAGAATTTTGTGTTTGACGAACTCGTCGGCGTAGCGCAAACCATCGCTGTTCAAGATTCGGTATTCGTCCATCACGATGGCGTTTTCCAAACTGCCACCGAGCGCCAAGCCTTGGTTTTGCATGGTTTCGACATCTTGCATAAAGCCAAAAGTGCGGGCACGCGAGATTTCGCGGATGTAGGAGTTGTCGGCAAAATCAATCCGCGCTTTGGTTCCAGTGCCAGCGACGGCGGGATGATTGAAGACAATCGAGAATTCCAGGCTGTAGCCTTCGTAGGGATCGAAGCGCGCCCATTTATCACCGTCACGGACTTCCACCGGCTTAATCACACGCAAAAATTTCTTGGCCGCGTTTTGTTCCTCGATGCCGGCCGATTGCAGCAAAAACACAAAGGTGCCTGCCGAGCCATCCATGATGGGCATTTCGGCGGCATCGACATCAATGTAAATATTATCGATGCCAAGACCAGCCAAGGCCGACATCAAATGCTCAACGGTGGCGACTTTCACATCACCTTGTTCGAGACACGAAGCCAAGCGCGTATCGCCGACGGTCAATGCGTCGGCTTTCAAATCGACCGGCGGAGTCAAATCGACGCGACGGAACACGACGCCAGTATCCGGTTGTGCGGGGCGCAGCACCAGCGTGACTTTGGCGCCAGAATGCAATCCGACACCAGTGGCTTTGACGATGGTTTTTAGGGTGCGTTGTTTAAGCATGCTGGGAGTTTACCAAACCACTGCCGAAACACTAGAGGGGGCGCTCTAGGGTTTCGGCGGGTTTAGTCAAACACATAACAGCGTATCACCAGCACCAACCGGCTAACTAATCTATCAGTCAACTTGACGACGCAAAAATGCCGGAATGTCGTACTTATCAATTCCCGCATCGGCCATCGCATTGGCTTGATTGCCACTCGGCGTGCGGTTCGCACCGCGACCGGCAATCACTCCGGTCAAATCCAGACCAACGCCATTTGATGTTACCGACTCAA
>JANYAW010000144.1 GCA_025361105.1 Rhodocyclaceae bacterium
CTGCAACCACCACCGTCTCGCTAGTTTTGATTCCTTCCGCCCTGTGCAATCGCTCCAGCGCCTCGGGTGAATAGGGATGCTTGCCACCTTTAGGTTCGCGCTTGAAGTTATCTGTGTTCAGGCCGACCACCAGCGCTTCGCTGGGCTTACCCGGTTTGACTTCCAAAGTCGGTGGCGCGGCAATCGGTTTAACGAACACTGAACTAGCACTTGAGTTTTCCGGCGCGGACAAACGCAAGACTTGATCAACCAAAATCAAGTTGGGATTTTCAATTCCATTCCAGGCAGCAATGTCTTTGTAATCCAAGCCGTGATTGAGTGCGATAGAAATTAAACCGTCACCTTTTTTGACCGTGTAGGTCGGCCCGCTGGGTACTGCCGCCACTGGCGCCACGGCGACCTGTGCTGCACCCGAGGGCTTCTCAATTTGTGTCGTACGGCTTTCCGCAACCGGCGCTTTGGTGGTGCTGGCGCAGCCAACTAAAACAAGCGCAAGGACTAGCGAAATTATCGTCGTCGGTTTCATTCCACACCCGGCAATAAAGGCACAAAGCGAACCGCATCAAAGCGTGTTTCGGTGAAGCCGGATTCAGTGCGCTCAATCAGACAGAGCACTTGTTCGCTGCTTCCCAGCGGCAAAATCATTCGCCCGCCGACCGCAAGTTGCTCCAACAGCGCGGCAGGAACCGTGTTCGGTGCGGCAGCCAAAATAATGCTGTCAAACGGCGCCGCTTCTTTCAGCCCGATGTTGCCATCGGCATGCTTGAGGCGGATATGGGTGAGTTTGGCCAGCTTGAGATTTTCGCGTGCACGCGTCAGCAAGGGTGCGATGCGCTCAACGGCAAAAACCTGCTTCGATAACACGCCGAGCACCGCCGCTTGATAACCACAACCCGCGCCGATTTCCAACGTTTTGCCAAGCTCCCGGCCAGCAATCAGTAGCTCTATCATCCGTGCCACCACGTAGGGCTGCGAGATGGTTTGGGCGTAGCCCAAAGGCAGCGCCGAATCGTCATAGGCGCGATGTGCCAGCGCCGGTTCGATGAACAAATGACGTGGCACCAGCCCCATCGCATGCAGTACGCGCGCGTCCGTCACGCCTTGCTCGCGCAAGCGATCGACCATGCGCGCGCGGGTGCGCTGCGAAGTCATTCCGATACCGGCGACAGCTTGATTCATGCGAGATTCAATCCTTAAGCCACGCCGACACACTGGTCATTTGCGTGGTGTGCGTCAAATCAATTTGCAGCGGCGTGACGGACACAAAGCCCGCATCGACGGCATGAAAATCCGTGCCCTCGCCCGCATCAGCAGCAGCACCTGCGGCACCTATCCAATAAACGGTTTCACCACGCGGGGTTTTGCTCTTGGTCGCCATTTCGGATTTATGGCGACGGCCCAAGCGGGTCACTTTGGTGCCGCGCAATTCCTCAAAGGGCAAATCGGGCACATTGATATTCAGCAACACCGGCTCGGCAAACGGTGACTTGGTCAAGCGCTCGACAAATTCGCGGGCGATTTTGCCAGCGGTAGCAAAATGTTTCCCCTCAAAACTCGCCAGCGAAATCGCTACCGACGGAATGCCGAGCAAATAACCTTCGGTGGCGGCAGCGACGGTGCCGGAATACAAAGTGTCGTCGCCCATATTGGCACCGAAATTGATGCCGGAAACAATGATGTCGGGATGCTGCTCCATCACGCCGGTAACCGCCAGATGCACACAATCAGTCGGTGTGCCGGTGACATAGCCAAAGCCGTTCGCCGCACGACGCAAATACAGCGGGCGATCAAGCGTCAATGAGTTGCTCGCGCCGCTGCGATTACGCTCGGGGGCGAACACCGAGATGTCTCCCAGACCCTCAAGTGCAGCGGCCAGCGCGGCGAGGCCGGGGGCGTAATAGCCATCGTCGTTGGAAAGCAGAATTCGCATGGGGATAGTACTTGCGGAGTGATTTTGGAAGGCAGCTTGCTTCTGGCAATATTCTAAACGATGGCCTTGCGACCCCGAAAGGCCGAATAGCCGAGGATTGCGCTAGCATCGCCAGCGATGAAGACCAGATTTCTGACTGCCGCGACCGAGCTAACGACTGAGCGATGGGCAAGCTTGACCGACGGCGCGGAAAACAAAATGCGCGATCCGTTTTGCAGCCGGCCATTTTTGGGCGCAGCAGAAAACGCCATGCGCAGCGGCGATTCGCCAGTTGGTGCTGACGACACGCTGTCGTCACTAGGCTGGCGCGCGCATCACCTGTGTTTGGTAGATGATGACGACGAAGTCGCCGCCCTGCTCCCGCTGTACATCCGCACCCATTCATTCGGCGATTTTTCGCGCGACTGGGGCTGGCCGGATGCCTGGGAACGCGCAGGTCTGGCCTACTACCCCAAGCTGGTCAGCGGCATGCCATTCACCCCCTCGCCAGGCCCGCGCCTGTTGGTCCGCGCTGATTTGCCACGTGCACCCTGGGTTGCGGCGCTCATCACGGCGGCGATTGCCGAAACCACGCGACTAGGCGCATCGAATTGGCAATGTCTTTTTGTCAGCGATGAAGACGCCGCGACGCTGGTCAACGCCGGCCTGTTGATGCGTCGTGGCGTGCAGTTTCATTGGCGCAATGCCGACTACAAAAACTTCGATGATTTTCTGGCCGGATTCACCGCCGAGAAACGCAAGAAACTCAAACGTGAACGTCGAGCAGTGGCCGAATCCGGCGTGCAATTGCGAACTTTGCACGGCGATGAAATCAGCGCGGAAAACTGGCGCGATATTCACCGTCAGTATCGCGACACCTTTGCACGTTATGGCAATTACCCGGCATTTCCGGTCGAATTTTTCATTGAGATCAGCGCCAAGCTGGGCCGCCAACTGGTCGTCTTTACCGCGCAGGAAAACGACCGCATCATCGCCTCGGCGATTTGCTACCGCGACGACCATGCGCTGTATGGCCGCCACTGGGGATGCGATCGAACCATCGCCGGACTGCATTTTGAGCTGTGCTTTTATCAAGGTATCGAGTACTGCATCGCCCACGGATTGCAATCCTTCGAGCCCGGCGCGCAAGGCGAACACAAACTGGCGCGGGGCTTTACACCGGTCGCCACCTGGTCGGGATTCTGGATTGCCGATGCCCGCCTGCGCCGCGCCGTCGGTGATTTTGTTCGCCGCGAAGATGCGACGATGCAGGACTACGCCGATGAGGCCAGTGCACATCTGCCGTTTCGGCGGAGTGGATAGTGATGGCGGAATTTTTTTCGACCACAAGCCTTTATCGCCTGTCATTTGCTAGTTGGTGCTGGTAACACGCCGTTGAAGGTTCTTGTCTGCCGCGCTGGTGTCTACAAATTGTGCCTGAACATCCCGCCACCAACCGCAGACGTTTATGCAGCCTCTGCATGTAACTTGACTCCGAGTGCGCGTGCGACTTTTAGCACCGTAGCAAAACTCGGGTTTCCATCAGCGCTAAGCGCTTTATACAAGCTCTCGCGACTAAGACCTGCGTCTTTCGCGACTTGAGTCATGCCTTTCGCACGAGCGATATCGCCAAGGGCTCTGGCAATCCCTGCGGCATCGTCAGGCGCTTCGTCGAGCCACGCATCAAGATAAGCGGCCATCTCTTCCGGCGTACGAAGTTGTTCAGCGACGTCGTATGGCATCGTTTTGGTAGTCCCTTTTGCGCTCAACTTAGGCATGGCTTGTTACTCCTGAAAATTCTTGGCTAAGGAAATTGCCATTTCAATATCTTTCTGCTGCGTGGATTTGTTGCCACCAGCGAGCAGCAGCAGAAGTCGATCTCCTCGCTGTGTGTAATAGACGCGGTACCCCGGCCCAACGTCAATCTTGAGTTCGGAAACCCCATCACTCAGATTGCGATGTTTTCCAGGGTTTCCGTGTACCAGCCGATCAACCCGAACCTGAACGCGTGCTCTCCCGACGTGATCCTTCAAGGCATTGATCCACTCGCGATATATCTCTGTTTCTTCGACACGCATGGACAAAGTGTAGCCTATACGCTACACATGTCAAGCGAGATGCATTGCTCAATAGGTAGGGTCGAACGTGGATTTGAAGAGTTGCGGCGCTCTGTGCGAGGGACTGAGTGCGGCGCTATCCCCAGAGGGATGTTCAAGCTCGAATTTGGTTTGTACGAAAATTAATTTCTCGCTAGTTGGTGCTGGTGACGTGGGGAGGTCGTCGGGCCGGAGATGCCCCGCAGAGCGTACGCCGCTGACACACCCTCGCTAGCGCATCGGTGTCAAGACATCGCAATAAATCGCGCCTTTAATTCCCACCATTTTTTTCTTTCTATGGTGGATTGAAATCTCAGAGTAGGAACTTAAATGTGACCTGACCCGATGCCCCGCTTTTATCAGGGCATCGCGAGCGCTACGCCTTCATCAGTTGGACCTTGATCCGGTTCGACTACCCCCGACGCAGCAAACGTGAACGCGGCGTACTGAAGCGCTAACTGGCCCATGTCAGTGGCAACAGTCGGGTGCAGGAGTAGTCATCATGAACTGGCATTAACTGATATGCTTCAGACTGGAAAACTTGAAGTCAGGCCATTTAAATGCCTGTCCTTCTTGGAAATACTTGGTCGAGGGAAGCAGACAAATGAAAAGAGGAGATGCGAAAGCTCTTTGGTCACAAATAATCGGAAAACTGAGCCAATGGCGCGATAAGAGTGGAAACTCGCTGAATTGGACAGCCCGAATAGATGGACTTGGTCAACTCGACAAATCAAAGAAAAGACGTGAAGGCAAGCCATTTAGCGATGATGAGGTGTTTGAGGCAATTCTCAAGTCTATGCTTTCCAATTCAACAGATTGGAGCCGCATAGAGCGAGTCTCGCGAGAGTTGCCAGGACTATTTTCCAACTTTGCACTGAGTGACTATGCAAAAAAAGACGCCACGTACGTAAGCGAAGTTCTCATACCCAGGCTTTCCGAACTAAAGGTGGGCTCAAATACACTGAGGAATGACTTGAAGCGACTTGTAACTGCAGCCAAAACCTTGCTGGATTACTCCAACACCCATGGCGCAGCGGATGAGTATTTTGACTCGGCGATTTCGAAGGCAAATGGCGATCTTATTCTTGCGACCGCCCTACTTGGTACCGAAGGTAGCGGGTTCAAGATAACGGGGATGGGCATTCCTCTGGCAGCGGAAGCAATGAAAAACCTAGGTTATGAGGTAGCCAAGCCTGACCGTCACATCTGTCGCGCAGCAGCCTGCTGGGAAATGGTGTTGTTTCGGGATGAAACGTGGAAAACAGCGGGTAAAACTCAGGCACCAAAAAACGTGCGGCGAACTGAGTTCATTGACACCATGCGGGCCTTTGAAGCGTTGGCATCGGCCGTCTCGCTTCAGCCATCCTATGTGGATCAGGCCGTCTGGCTGCTTTGCGCAAAATCAGGTTGTCACGCGACGAATGCAGAGCTGATGACAATGAAGTCGTAGTGTTCAAAGAGCTTAGTTAGGGGTAATGAAAGTGACAGAGAAATTCGAAAACCGTGATTGGGTTGGAATAACAGTCATCGCCGTACTCTCTGTTTGCGCGTTTATCGGATTTGGAACCTTCTTTCTGGTCGAGAAGGAGCCTGCTGACTTGGTAACAGAACTCTCGGCGGCCGCTTACGGTGCAATATTCTCGTCCGTGCTGATGATGCTTTTACTGCGGAAACAGGCGGAACACCAGAGCCAACTCGCCAAGCAGAGTCAGCAG
>JANYAW010000173.1 GCA_025361105.1 Rhodocyclaceae bacterium
GCGCGCTCGCTGACGCGCATTGCCGACAAACTGGCAACATGGAATAGCGCCGACGCGCATAAAGCCGAGCTGACAAAAATCACCGCGCAAATCGGTGGCCTGTGCAAACGCCTGCCCGCCAAAGACCCGCAAAAAGCTAGTTGCGCTGAGGTTTTGGCCAAAGCTAGCAAAAGTTAACGGCGGCTAACGGCGTGTTGTCAGCACCAACTGGTGAATCCGCAGTATTCGCCGATCTCGTGCGCACGCGCCGCAGTGCGCGCGATTTTCTGCCGGATGCGATTGCACCAGAATTACTCGATGCGATCCTCGCCGATGCCAATGCCTCGCCCAGCTGGTCGAACACGCAGCCGTATCGATTGGCAATTGCATCCGGCAATATCAAAGACAAACTGAAGGCTGAACTATGCGAGCGCTATGACATCGCGATGAAAGTTCAGCGTGGTGGATGGATGGCAAAACTGAAATTGCTGGTAAGTCGCCACGGCCTGCCCGACGGCGATTTCAAAGTTAATTTTGAATACCCGAAAGCACTGCAACCCGCCCGCCGCGCCACCGGCCACGGGCTTTACAAACTGCTCGGCATTGCGCGCGATGACCACGCGGCGCGCGCAATGCAGATGCGCAAAAATTTTGAGTTCTTCAACGCACCGACAGTGCTATTTATTTTTGTGCACGCCGGGCTGCACGAATTTTCAGTGCTCGACGCGGGGATTTATTTGCAGTCGTTGATGCTTTCAGCGCATGCCAACGGACTTGCCACTTGCGCGCAAGGCGCACTGGCGACATGGGGCGGTCCGGTGCGCGCAGCGTTCGAGGTGCCTGCTGATTACAAACTCATTTGCGGTGTGTCGATGGGTTACGCTTCGAGCGATACGGTGAATCAATTTAATCCGGGACGTGCCCCGGCGGCGGCGCAGTTGTTGCCAGTTAAACGCTAACGGCGTGCCACCAGCACCAACTGACACGAACGGGCACCACGCACACTCCACCAATGGAAATGAAGTTCTATTTGATGGGTGAGTACGCAGCCTGTATGCGGTCTGAAGCGCCGCTTGATTTTTCCTGTCAACAACGTATTTGGGCGATGGCGACCCAGTTGAAACAACGCGCAGATTTAGTTGACGTGGTGCCGGGGATGAATAATCTGGCGGCGATTTTTGATCCGCAACGGGTCGGCGGTGACGAGCTAATCCTTACGATGAAGCGGCTTTGGAATGCCTCGCGCAGCGCAAAATTTCCATCCAGAAAAATCAACATTTCAGTCAATTACGGCGGGGATGGTGGTCCCGATTTAGGTCTCGTTGCTGAGCATGCGGGACTATCGCCGGATGAAGTGATAGCAGCGCACAGCGCGGCCGAATATGTGGTGTATTTCATGGGCTTTCAGCCCGGATTTGCCTATCTCGGTGGTTTGTCTGAGCGCCTGATCACGCCGCGCCGCGCAGAGCCGCGACTGTCGGTGCCAGCTGGTTCGGTGGGGATAGGTGGCGATCAAACCGGCATCTATCCATCGACCGGGCCCGGTGGTTGGCAGCTGATCGGACGCACGGCTCTGCGTCTGTTCGACCCGACAAAGGCTGAGCCAATATTGTTGCGGGCGGGTGATGTGATTCGCTTTGTACCCGCAACAAGCCGATAAAAACCGTGATAGAAATTTTGCGCGCCGGCATACAGACGACCGTCCAGGATTTAGGGCGTTGCGGACATCGGCATTTGGGCATCGCGCAAAGCGGTGCACTCGATGCGCCAGCAATGCAATTGGCCAATCGACTGGTGGGCAATGCCGCTACGCTCGCGGGTCTTGAAATAACGCGTAGTGCAGTCGAAATCCGCTTTCATCGACCAACGATTTTTGCCTTATGCGGTGCGGATTTCTTTGCGTCGCTTGATGGCGTGATGATTTCGCCCGCGTGGCGCAATCGCTGTGCCGCTGGGCAAGTGCTGAAAATACCTGAGCCAATATCCGATGCGTCGACCATGCGAACTTATCTCGCGGTGGATGGCGGCATCGCCGTGCCAGAATTTTTGGGCTCGCGTGCCACTGATCTGCAAGGAAAGTTTGGCGGCTTTGAAGGTCGCGCGTTAAAAAAAGGGGATCGCTTGCCACTTGGATTAGCCAACCATGGTGAACAACACGCGCGGCGATTTGGCACGTTGCAGCCGCTGTGGACGTCTGAAATTCGGGTGCTGCCCGGCCCCGAATATGCGCAATTTTCCACTGTCGCTTGCGATAAATTTTGGAATCAACCGTGGACAGTTTCAAGCGTGAGCAATCGCATGGGTTATCGACTCAGAGGGCCGGTGCTGGCACGCGAGACTGGTGGTGATTTACGCTCACACGCGGTGCTGCCTGGCGTGATACAAGTACCCCCCAATGGCCAGCCGATAGTCTTGCTGGCAGATGCGCAAACGACCGGCGGCTATCCGCGTATCGGAGTAGTGATAGCGGCCGATTTGTGGAAAGCTGCGCAAGCACCGCCCGACACGCAATTACGTTTCAGGCAAATCGACCTCGCTGGTGCAAGACTAGCTAGCGCAAAATGGGCGCAAGCGCGTGCAATCTTTGAACAAAGCGCCTATGGAAAATCCTATGCAGAAAAATAAGGCGCAGCGCATCCTTGCAATTGACCTCAACGCCGACTTGGGCGAAGGCGGTGCGCACGACGATGAAATTTTGGCCTGTGTGAGCTCGGTCAATATCGCTTGCGGCGGCCATGCCGGTGATGTGGCATCGATGACAGTCGCAGTCGCAGCAGCAATGCAGCACGGCGTAGCGATAGGCGCGCATCCGAGTTTTCCGGATCGAGAAAATTTCGGTCGCACGGAAATGTCACTCGCGCCAGAGATTTTGCATACCGAATTGATTGCGCAAATTACTGCGCTGCAAAATGTCGTTGCGGCCGCAGGCGGACATCTGCGCCATGTCAAACCGCACGGTGCCTTATATAACCAGGCTGCGCGTGATGCCGCGTTGGCGCAAGTTGTGGTGAATGCGATTGCCGCTGTCGACACTGACTTGCGCGTGGTCGGCTTGGCCGATAGCGCGCTAATTCATGTGGCGAGAAACGCAGGCATGGCAACAGTCGAAGAAGTTTTTGCTGATCGACGCTATGACGCGCAGAAAAAATTGATTTCACGGAGCATGCCGAATGCATGCATCGAAGACATCGAGGAAGCCTTGCGTCAGGTATTGTTGTTTGTCGAAGAGAAGAAAGTCCTCAGCGTAGACGGAAAACTTTTGGACATTGTCGCCGACACGATTTGTCTGCATGGCGATGGCAAGCACGCATTGGCGCTGGCCTTATTGACACGCCGAACGCTGGAGGAAAATCAGATTTTCGTGCGTGCACTCACCGGTGGAAAATCGATATGAACATGGAATTGTTGCTGCCGCTAATCGGAATTCCGATAGTCGTTTTGGGCTTCGCGTTCAAAATAAATCCATTGATGGTGGTCACCACTGCAGGCCTTGTCACGGGACTGGCAGTGGGCATGGATTTGTCGACCTTGCTG
>JANYAW010000197.1 GCA_025361105.1 Rhodocyclaceae bacterium
CTGCGAAGCCCATTTTTATCTCGGCGAAAAGTACTTCGCTGAAGGCGACCTGAACCGCGCTCGCGAACATTGGCGCAAGGCATTGAATCAGGGGGTGACTGAATACGTTGAGCACGTCGGCGCGAGCTTGCGACTGAATGCGAAGTAGATATTGGCCAGTAGTACATTGAGCACTTTTGACGGCGTATCACCAGCACCAACTGAGCAAAGAAAGATCGTGATGTCGAGCAAAAACATTCCCCGCGAAATCGCTGCAAATCTGGCTTCCGTGTTGCACGGACAAGACGACAATATTCGCAAAATTGTGTCGGCATGGATTGCCGGACAACATGTGTTGCTCGATGATTTTCCGGGCACCGGCAAAACGACTTTGGCTAAAGCGCTTGCTCGCTCCGTGGACGCAAAATTTTCACGGGTACAGTTCACACCGGATTTGTTGCCCAGCGACATCACTGGCGTATCGATTTTCGATGCCTCCACCCAGACATTTCGTTTCCACGAAGGACCGGTGTTTTGTCACGTGTTGTTAGCCGACGAGATAAATCGCGCTTCGCCACGCACGCAGTCGGCGTTGCTCGAGGCGATGGCCGAGGCACAAGTGACAGTGGATGGTCAATGCCGTGCGCTGCCGCAGCCATACTTTGTTATCGCCACCCAAAACCCGATTGAGCAGGCGGGAACCTATCCCTTGCCGGAAGCGCAAATGGACAGGTTTGGCATCCGCTTGGCGCTCGGGTATGTGGGCGCTGAGGAAGAGGCGCGCTTGCTCGATTACAGCGCTGCGGAGCACCCATTGGACGCACTGAAACACTGCGCGACGGTGGCAGATTTGCTAGCTGCACGCGACGCGGCGACGGCCATCACATTGGCACCGACGCTGCGCCGCTATATCGTCGATATCGTGCAAGCCACCCGCGCTCGCGCCGAGGTGCAAATGGGCGCCAGCCCGCGTGCCTCGATTGCGATTGCGCAACTCGCTCGTGCGCTCGCGCTGTTTGATGGCGAGGATTTCGTTACGCCCGACCTGATACGCGAGATTGCGCCGGCGGTATTGGCGCATCGCCTGGCGATTGATGCACAAGCCCGCTACTCGGGAATATCCGGTGCCGATGTGGTGCGGTTGGTGCTGGCACAGGTGCCGGTTCCGCTCTGACAGCGCTTCTTGCGGGCATGGCGGGTGTGGATAAAGTAAACTTTTTCCGGCGCGTGTTTTTGGCCTCGCGCGCCTTGCGCGAGGCGATGACGATACCGGGACGGATGCTGGCGGGACTGACCGTTTTCGCAGCAGCGTTTGGCGTTGATCCACAGGCAAATCTTGCCTACCTAATTTTTTCGCTTGGCATCAGCGCACTGGGGGTTGATGCCGGTGCCGCGTTGCTAATACGCCGCCGCGCACCGCGATTGCAGGCGCGCCGTCTGCTTCCCGAATTTGTAACAGCGAATCAGATCGCAGCGTATCGCATCGAACTGCACAACCCGACGATGCGTTCGCATCCGCCGCTGCATTTGAGCGAAAGATTGCATCAGGTCTGGCCGACCACACAGATGCTGCAAGCGCAGCGCGGCGCAGTGGTCGGCAATCGGTTTGACCAGCGTGTGGGCTATCCGGCGTTTATCGATAGTTTGCGCCGTCTGCGTGCGCTCGATGTGATACCGGTTTTTGTACCGGCGCTGTTGCCCGGGCAACGCGTCGTGGTCGATTTGACTTTGCGGCCAGTGGCACGCGGTTTGGCTGTGTTTGAGCAACTCTACACCTTGCTCGACGGTCCGCTCGGCCTGATTCAGTTGCGCCAGCCAGTGAAGGTGAACGAGGCCACGCTGCCGGTTTTGCCGGTGCGAATTGCGGTTGAACTACCGTCCGCCGCTAGCCGCCGACAGCTGCAACTTGGCGGAATTTCGCTGGCGCAAAGTGTCGGTGATGCCGAGGAATTTCGTTCGCTACGTGACTATCGCGCGGGTGATCCCTTGCGCTCGATTCATTGGCGCAGTTTTGCGCGCACGGGTAGGCCGATGGTGCGTGAAATGCAGGAAGAATTTTTTTCTCGCCACGCACTGGTGCTCGATTGCGCAGCACCGTTTCGTTTCGCACCGAGTTTTGAAACCGCAATAGCGATGGCGGCCTGGCTGGTGGCAAAGCCACAAGATGCCGACAGCCTGCTCGATTTAATGTTTGTCGGCGACCGTGTGCATAGGCTGACGGCGGGGCGCGCGCTGGGCGGTACGGACGCCATGCTGCGCGTGTTGGCCGCGCTGGAACCGACGCCGACTGACAGCATCGAACTGCTCATGCAAAGCGTGCAGCACCATGCGGCATTGGTGTCTTCGGTAGTGGTGATTTTGTTGGCATGGGATGCGCCACGCCAACAGGCCATGCGTGCGCTTTTGGCGAGTGGTGTGCAATTGACGGTGTTGATCGTTGGCGAAAATTCGAGGCTGGCGAGTGAGTCGAGCGAAGTGGATTTTCGTGGTTCCTTACGTTGGATTTCGCCAAGGTTTGACACGCAAATACCTGCGCCGGTAGCGATATAAATGTAATGAAAGCGCCAATTTTCCTGCGCACCGCCGCGATGATTTTTTGGGGTTTCGC
>JANYAW010000227.1 GCA_025361105.1 Rhodocyclaceae bacterium
CGATCCTTGTTGATTGCGGCAATGCCGATTGCACTTGGACCAGCCTCGTTAAGTAGGATGCCACGTTTGCGCAAGCGCCGATAAATTTCATCGGCCAATTGCTCGTCAGCGGCCAACTTGATGTAATGCGCGTTCAGCCAATTGAGTTTCTCGGTATTGAATTGAGCCGCTGATGCGGTCACGTGGTTCATATCAAACCACTCAACAAACTGCTGCATGGAAAAAACTTCTTCATTGCCGTGCGACCAACCCAGGCGCGCCAAATAATTCAGCACCGCTTCCGGCAGATAGCCATCGTCGTCATACTGCATCACCGACACCGCACCGTGACGCTTCGATAGCTTCTGTCCATCGTCGCCAAGAATCATCGACAGATGCGCATAGACCGGCACCGGCGCACCGAGCGCGTGGAGCAGATTGATTTGCCGAGGCGTGTTGTTCACATGATCGTCGCCGCGAATCACATGCGTAATCCCCATGTCGTAATCATCGACCACCACACAGAAGTTATAGGTCGGCGTGCCATCGGCACGGGCGATTATGAAATCGTCGAGCTCCGCATTGGCAACTTCAATGCGCCCCTTGACCCGATCATCCCAGGCCACCACGCCATCAAGCGGATTGCAAAAACGAATCACCGGCGTTACGCCCTTGGGCACTGGCGCCAACACTTTGCCGACTGCGGGCCGCCAACGCCCATCGTAGCGGGGCTTTTCTTTACGCGTTTCCTGCTCCGCTCGCAGCTGTGCCAGTTCGTCTATCGACATGTAGCAGCGATAGGCGCTGCCGGTTGCCAGCATTTGTTGTATCACCGCATGATAGCGATCCATCCGCTGCATCTGGTAATACGGGCCTTGATCGTGATCCAGTTTCAGCCAGGTCATCCCGTCAAGAATCGCCTGTACTGCTGCCGGCGTCGAGCGTGCAACATCGGTGTCCTCAATACGCAATATGAATTGCCCGTCATGGTGTCGCGCAAAAGCCCAGCAATACAAGGCTGTGCGCGCGCCGCCAATGTGCAAAAACCCGGTAGGACTTGGAGCGAAACGAGTGCGAACTGTCATCAGGATCTCGCGAATAAAAATCTGCCAAGCAACGGCGGCGACGGATTGACCACCCGCCCGCCTGCGTCTAAAATTATGCCTCTGTCGCGGGCGGTTAACTCAGCGGTAGAGTGCCACCTTCACACGGTGGAAGCCACTGGTTCGATCCCAGTACCGCCCACCAATCACAGTTTCACAGACTTCCAAACTAGGCCGGTTAATCCAGTAACAGCAAGGATTTCCGGCTTTTTTCATTCCCTGGTACTCCAAACCAATCCATTGCAATCTACCCCTAGGTGGAGGTCCGCCAGTGGGGTACATTCAATCTTCAAGGATCGGATACTGCCACATCCGACTTGCCGATACATCCCTGTGTAAAGCGAAGCCCCGCGACAGACTCTATGAGCGTGCCAACGAGCCGGGATTGTAACTGTTGGCGACTCCAGGCGGCGGCAAACTGGCGCATGCGAGTATCGTTTTCACGGAAGGGAAAGGCGCGTTGCTCTTAGCAGCTACGCCGACGCGCCCGCAATTCAGGCGCGCGCGAAATGCGCCGCTACATGGCGATTGATTGCCGATGATGTCGCTTCCACCAGTTTGTGCTGGCCAGCCACAATCGCTGTCCCATCAATGCCGAACTCTGTTTAGCTCCGGTACATCTCCGCTACTCCATAGGCATAGCGGATCAGAATGCCGATACCCAAACAAAGGAGAACACCATGACCGCCCATGACGAGTACGATACCCAACACGACGAAGCGATGAGAGAACTTCGGAATGAAGCCATGGAGTACGCCGCCAACGTGCATCGAGCCGAGGAAGACGGGTGGTTTTATCCCGATGATGATGGTGAATCGGATTGAACAGGAGCATTGAGTGAACGACAGCCACAAAATCGGTCAGCCAAATGATAATGCCGGCGAAATGTCAGAGATGAATATCGAAAAGGTGCGAATGTCCGATATACCTGATGAACGCAGAGCGGTACTTGACCAATTTGTTGCTGATCAATTCGAACTCGATCCGGTGTCAGGAATCAAGATGGCAAAGCGGGTCTGGGCAAGGGTTAAGGTCGATGCGCGCCAGTTGGTAGG
>JANYAW010000280.1 GCA_025361105.1 Rhodocyclaceae bacterium
CTCGATGTCGGCTCATCACATCCTGGGGCTGTAGCCGGTCCCAAGGGTATGGCTGTTCGCCATTTAAAGTGGTACGTGAGCTGGGTTTAAAACGTCGTGAGACAGTTTGGTCCCTATCTGCCGTGGGCGTTGGATATTTGAGGGGACCTGCTCCTAGTACGAGAGGACCGGAGTGGACGAACCTCTGGTGTACCGGTTATGACGCCAGTCGTATCGCCGGGTAGCTAAGTTCGGAAGAGATAAACGCTGAAAGCATCTAAGCGTGAAACTCGCCTCAAGATGAGATATCCCGGGAGTTCAACTCCCCTAAAGGGTCGTCCAAGACCAGGACGTTGATAGGTTGGGTGTGGAAGCGCAGCAATGCGTTAAGCTAACCAATACTAATTGCCCGTGAGGCTTGACCCTATAACATTGAGTTTTAGGCCAACAACCAAACACTGAAATACAACCACAACCAATTTACTTCTTCCAAATCGCGTGTTCTGACCACCGCCTGACGGCCAAACCAGAACACAACCCTTTACGTCTGGTGTCCATAGCGAGGTGGAACCACCCCTTCCCATCCCGAACAGGACCGTGAAACGCCTCCGCGCCAATGATATTGCACTTCACCGTGTGAGAAAGTAGGTCAACGCCAGACTCCCCATGCAACAACATTAGCCCCAACGAACAAGAGTTCGTTGGGGCTAGTGCTTTTTTACGAACAAACAATTTCGTCTTAATCAAGCCGAGTTGTAGAATCGCGCACCATGAAACAAACCTTTCTGGATTTCGAACAGCCCATCGCCGATCTTGAGGCAAAGATTGAGCAATTACGCTTCGTTCAAGACGATTCAGCTGTCGATATTTCCGAGGAAATTCAGCGACTTGACACCAAAAGCCAATCGCTGACCAAGGAGATTTACGCAAAGCTGTCTCCGTGGCAATGTGCTCAAGTCGCACGGCATCCACAAAGGCCGTACACGCTCGATTACGCTGAGCTGGTGTTCACTGAATTTCAGGAACTTCATGGCGATCGGACGTTTTCCGATGATCACGCAATTGTTGGTGGCTTGGCTAGATTTAACGGTGAATCCTGCATGGTGATCGGCCATCAAAAGGGTCGCGACACCAAAGAAAAAATCTATCGCAATTTTGGCATGCCGCGTCCCGAGGGTTATCGTAAAGCGCTACGCTTGATGAAACTGGCCGAGAAATTCGACCTGCCGGTATTCACCTTTGTTGACACGCCAGGTGCTTATCCAGGCATCGATGCTGAAGAGCGGGGACAGTCGGAAGCGATTGGGCGCAATTTGCTCGAAATGGCTGAACTACGCATCCCGATTATTGCGACCATCGTCGGTGAAGGCGGCTCAGGCGGTGCGCTGGCGGTCGCAGTCGCGGATTCGGTGGCGATGTTGCAGTACTCAACCTACTCCGTTATTTCACCAGAAGGCTGCGCCTCTATCCTTTGGAAAAGTGCAGACCGCGCCGGTGATGCGGCTGAAACGATGGGCATCACCGCGCCGCGCCTTAAGACGCTCGGATTGATTGACAAAGTGATTCCGGAACCCACAGGGGGGGCGCACCGCAATTACCAAATGGTCGCCACCAGCGTCAAGCGGGTATTGCAAGACACGCACAAACAATTGCGTGAACTATCGCCCACTGATCTCGTCGAGCGGCGACTTGAGCGTCTGATGAGTTATGGCAAATTCAAGGAAGTCCAACTCGATTGATGTCGTCACAAGAAGTCTGGATGATTTCTTGTCACGTCATGTAGCACCCGGTCAACGCGTCGCGATTGCGTACTCGGGTGGCCTCGATTCGAGCGTCTTGCTGCACTGTGCGGCATCGCTTGGCGCTAGTCGCTACATAGTTCTCTCTACGATACACATCAATCATGGTTTAAGCCTCAATGCACAGCAATGGGCGGCACACTGCGCACGCCAATCTGCAGCGCTGGATATCCCGCACACGGCGGTAAGCGTCAATGTTATGCGCGGCAGTGCCGAAGGCCTGGAAGCCGCCGCGCGTCATCAGCGCTATGCCGTGTTTGCAGAGTTGCCGGTCGATTGGATTGCGCTTGCGCACCATCTTGACGATCAGGCTGAAACGCTTATGCACAATCTATTGCGCGGAACCGGTGTTCGCGGAATGGCGGGTATGCTGCCGGTGCGCGCGAACTACCTGCGCCCTTTGCTAGGCATCGCGCGTCAGCAACTTTTTGAATACGCCACGCACTACGCTTTGACATGGTGCGACGACGAAAGCAATGACGATTTGCATTACACCCGCAACTACATTCGCCACGCCGTTATGCCTGTGCTTGAGCAGCGATACCCCTCGGTCGCAGTGCAGTTAGCGGCGACCGCCGCACGTTTTGCCGATGCGCAAAATTTGCTGGAAGATCTGGCGCGAGTTGACGCTGGTGACACGCCGTTAAGTTTTCCCTTTCCCGTCGCTGCGCTTGCTGCGTTGCAATCGAGTCGCGCCTGTAATCTGTTGCGCTGTTTGCTGGCGAACAATCAACAACAAGCGCCGAGCCATGCGCGCTTGAGCGAATTCGTTCGACAAGTTCGTGAAGCGGGGCCGGATCGTCATCCGCAACTGGATTTTGGTGCCAGTACATTGCGCGTAAAAAACCGGCAAATACTCCTTGAACTGACGGCAGTTTGATCAATGTACCCGCTCATCGAAGCGCCAAGAACAAATCACCAATTTTCAATAAAATTGCCATTCATGCACGCAAATTTCATCGCTTCAATTTCATCGACATCTCGACGTCGAGGCGGCTCGACATGCCAAGTGTTGCTCGCATGCTGCTTTACCTTGACCGCCATCGTTGCGCAAGCACAGGACACGCTACGCATAGGCTCCAAACGTTTCACCGAGTCTTACATTTTGGCGCAGCTTATTGCGCAAACCGCCGCGCCGCATACACCTGTTGAAGTCTTGCCCGGCCTTGGCAACACCGCCATTGTCTATGCCGCATTACGTGCGGGCAGCATCGATGCGTATCCCGAATATGCGGGCACGATAGCGCAGGAAATATTGAAGGACGCCACTGTCACCTCGATGGAAGCGATGCGCGAACGACTCAAACCATTAGGCTTGGGCGTTGATGTAGCGCTCGGTTTCAACGACGGCTACGCGCTCGCTATGCCTGCTGATAAGGCAGAAAAATTGCACATTCGCACGCTGGCCGATTTATCTGTACATCCAGAACTTCGTTTTGGTTTAAGCAACGAATTTATCGGGCGAGCCGACGGTTGGAACGGGCTAGCGAAGCGATATGCGTTGCCGCAAAAGCCCGTCGGATTGGATCACGGCTTGGCCTACGATGCGGTGACGGCGGCGCAGGTTGACGTGATTGATATCTACACCACCGATGCAAAAATAAATCATTTTGGATTGCGTGTGTTGGCCGATACCGCCGCCTATTTCCCGCGCTATGACGCGGTGATTTTGTATCGCCTGGACGTGTCGCAGCGCTTCCCCGCCGCATGGGCGGCAATCAAAAAACTCGCCGCGAGCATCGACGAATCGACCATGATCGCAATGAATGCCAAGGCCGAATTGCACAATCAGAATTTCGCCGAAATAGCCAAAGCGCATTTGGCTGGTGCATCCGCCGGTGCGTCCACTCGACCAGAAACGAAATCCGGTTTTTGGCAAAAGCTATTCGGCCCTGATTTCTTGCGCCTGAGCTGGCAACACTTGAATTTGGTGCTCAGCGCGGTGGCATTGGCGGTCATCATCGGTGTGCCGTTGGCCATTGTGGTTGCCTCGCATGCAGGCGCACGCGCCGTGGTATTGGGTATTTGCGGCGTATTGCAAACCGTGCCGTCGTTGGCGATGTTGGCGGTATTGATTTCGTGGGTGGATAGCATAGGCAGCGTACCAGCGCTGATCGCCTTGACCCTCTATGCCCTGTTACCGATTATGCAAAATACTTGCACCGGATTGGCACAGGTGCCGACTGGCCTCACGCTCGCTGGCATGGCGCTTGGTCTCTCCAAATCGCAACGCCTGCGCTTCATTGAATTGCCGTTAAGCTTTCCCACCATCATGGCGGGCATCCGCACCGCGACTAGCATCGCCGTCGGCACGGCGACCATCGCCGCCTTCATCGGCGCAGGTGGATATGGCGAGCGCATCGTCACCGGTTTGGCATTGAACGACAAGGAATTGTTGTTGGCTGGCGCATTGCCAGCAGCGGCGCTGGCACTGATGTTTGAAGGGCTGTTTGAATTGCTGGCGGCGCGCCAACGTGGTCATTACGGTGATGTTTAATTCAGCGTGTGTCGGCCGAAAGTGCTCGCTGGAACGTATCCCTTGCGCAATGGTGTTTTTTGCTAAGGCAAAAAAAAGCACCCAGAAAGGTGCTTGATTGATACCTGGCGGAGACGCAGGGATTCGAACCCTGGATTCCGTTTTTGACAGAATGCTCCCTTAGCAGGGGAGTGCCTTCGACCGCTCGGCCACGTCTCCGATGTTGGCATCAATATTTTGCTGCCAACTCAGGGCGCGAATTATATCGGAATTGAGGCTGCGCCATTCAACGAAATTCACCAGTTGGTGCTGGCGATACGCCGTTAAAGACCTTCAACGCAAGCTGATTTGCGGCCAGTTATTTTTTACCGCAACCGCTTGCAAAGTTGCGTCTGCATCTACGGCGACCGGGTCGGTGACTTTTTCCAGCAGCGGCAAATCGTTAAGCGAATCGCTGTAAAACCAACTACGATCAAAATCTGTCCACCAAAATCCCATTGCTTCCAACCAGGCTTCGACGCGGGTGATTTTGCCGGCTCGAAAGGACGGGATGCCTTGCACTTTGCCAGTGAATTGACCGTTGTGCGTCGCTGGAATCGTGCCAATCAGATGTGGGATCCCAAAGGCATTGGCAATGGGAGTGGTGACAAAGCTATTGGTGGCAGTGACGATGCACATCAGGTCGCCATTTGCGGCGTGCTGCGCGACCAGCTGGCGCGCAGCGGGGGTGATGATGGGGTGAATGTGCGTGCGCATGAATTCTGCATGCCACTGCATGAGTTGCGCACGTGGATGTTGTGCCAAAGGCGTCAGTTGAAAATCCAGAAATTCATGAATGTCGAGCGTGCCGGCTTTGTAGTGTTCAAAAAACTGTTCATTTTTTTCGGCGTGAATTTTCTCATCAACCACGCCTTTGGCGATGAGAAATCGCGCCCATTCATAATCTGAATCACCCGCTAGCAAAGTGTTGTCGAGGTCAAATAGCGCCAGGTTCATCAGAGTCAAGATCCAAAGAAGATTGCATGAGTTCGCGCAGCAAAGGCAGGGTGAGCGGACGTTTTTGTTCTAGCGAAAGTCGGTCGAGACCGTCGAGCATTGCCATTAATGAAGGCAGATCGCGGCGACCATGGCGCATCAGATAATGCACGATGCCATCGTCGAGCCGCATGCCGCGCAATAGCGCGTGACGACGCAGGGCGGCACTTTTTTCGTGGTCGGTCAGGGTCTGTACTTCATAGATTAAATTTTGGCCGACGCGGGTGCGCAAATCTTCGCGCAGCGCAAGTTCGAGGGGTGGCAATCGTCCGGCCAGCAGCAGCGCGATGCCTATCAATCGGGCGGCATTGAAGACGCGAAACAAGGCGATTTGCGCGTCGGGCGACAAGTTTTCAACGTCGTCGATGATGATGAGCCCACCAGCCACTGCAGGAATGTCATTGTTGATTTGCTGCGCGCTGAGCAACAGCACAGGCCGGCTATCGGCGGTTTCGAGCGCGGTGGCGGTGAGTAAATGTGATTTGCCGGAGCCTTCTGCACCCCACAAATACAGTGCGTCGAAGCTGCGCCCGGCCTTGAGCGCTTGCAGGCGACCAAGCAATTCTTCATTGCGCCCGACGACAAAGTTTTCCAGCGTCGG
>JANYAW010000300.1 GCA_025361105.1 Rhodocyclaceae bacterium
TCGAGTTTGATACTCACTGCAACGCGCAGCATTCCTGTCGAAGAAGCTGCGGCAACCAGCACCGCTGTCAATCTCAATGATGCGATTGCGATTTTGAAAATGATTGTCGGCCTCGATGTCAATGGCGCGGGCAAACCACTCTCGGCCTACCAGGCATTGGCTGCCGATTACAACAGCGACGGCGTGGTGAATTTGAATGATGCGATTGGCGTGTTGAAACACGTGGTCGGGTTGGACGCACCGCTACCCACCTGGCATTTTGTGAATGAAGCGGATTTGGCAATGCCGACCAGAGCAACGCTGAGCCCCGGCACGATTGCGCCCAGCATCACCGCCAGCATGAGCGGTACATCGCCGGTGCACGTCGGTCTGGTCGGCATTTTGTCAGGCGATGTCGACGGCAGTTTTGTTGGCGCAGCGGGGAGCGCCAATCTCGACGTCGCGTATTTCCAAACCCTGACGCATAACGGCACGATTTTGCCGCTGGCGCAGTTTGGCGTCTATGCCTGAAGTATCAGTTGGTGTTGGTGACACGCCGTTACGATATTGAACATGCGCGCCGATAGTCCTCCATGAGGTGGTAGCAAGCCATCGTGATATTGTGAGCGTGACGAAATTTACGCTTTCACCCTCGCAGCCAGAGGCGCACCGTGGCAACTGAAACCGAGCCGAATAACACGCAAATCTCTGCCAATCCCTTGGTGCTTGGCACGCCGATGACCGGCGCATTGCCGTCGGCCTCTGACGTGGATTTTTATTCCGTCGTGGCGAGTGCAACGGGTGTGCTTTCTTTTACCTGGGATGGACCGACCACCTCACCCGATCATTACTTTGTCATTTCAGTGCTGAGCGCTAGCGGCACGCCAATTGCGCAGTTTCATCCGACGGCGGATGCGGTCTTTGAATTCTCTGCGACGGCAGGTCAAACCTACTTTGTTTCAATCGCTAAAGACTTGCTGCTCAGCCCTGCGCAATATCGTTTTTGGGTAGGTAATGCGGCGCCGACTTTGGCGACACCAATTGCCGATATGACGGTAGCAGCACAGCAAAATTTCGGCTTTGTGGTGTCGTCGACGACCTTTGCCGACATCGACGGTGTGACTACTTTGAGCTATTCGGCGACACTCGCCGATGGCCGCGCATTGCCGTCGTGGCTGACGCTCAACGCGACGACACATGCGTTTTCCGGCACACCAACGCAAGCTGATATTGGTGCCTTGGATATTCGTGTGACAGCCACCGACACGGGCGGCGCGGCAGTGTCTGATGTATTCCATCTGACCATTGCGAGTGATGATTTTGCAGGTAACGCCAGCACTACGGGAAGCTTGCCAACGACAGGCAGTGTGTTCGGGAATCTGTCAGTCGGCGGCGACAAGGATTGGTTTGCCGTGCAGCTTGTCGCCGGCACGCCGTATCGCTTTGATTTGCGTGGTTCGATTACCAATTCAGGAACTTTGATCGATCCGTGGCTGAAGCTATATGACTCGTATGGCACCGTCTTAGCTGCCGATGATGATGGCGCGACACCGTATCACGAAGGAAGTGGTCACCTGACCAATTCACAAATCGTTTTTCGTCCCGGCGAAAGCGGCACTTATTACCTTGAAGCCAATGGTTTCGATTTGGCAACGGGCACATACACGCTGTCTAGCCAAGTTCTTGCGGACGATTACGACATTCGCGGTGTGCTCAAGACAACCATCAAGCGCTGGAATTCGACCGACAGTCTTGGATCGCCGGTGACAGTCAGTTTTAGTTTCCCGCAAACGCAACCAGCGAACTTCGCTCCGAATGACACCGTTGGTTATTTGCCAATGAACGCTGCGCAAATGGCTGCCGTGCGCGAAATTCTGACCAACATTTCAGCGTTGACGCAAATCACCTTTGTGGAAACGAACGGTGACACCGGTCAGATTCGATTTGGTACCAGCGATCAAACGGTTTCTGGTGGATTTACCGATTGGGACAACGATGGCGAGCGCTTGATTCGCGCTGACATTGCAATGGATAACTCCAACACCGGAAACGGTCATCCGACTTTGGGTAGCTATGCCTATGCGGCGCTGATTCACGAAATCGGCCATGCGCTTGGCATGGAACATCCAGGCAATTACAACGCCGGTGGTGGTGGCACACCAGCGCCTTATCTGCCGACGTCGCAAGATGCCACGCCCTACACGGTGATGAGTTACAACTTCAACACCAGCTATTTAGATATATCCAATAGCGCCTACGCTTTCGCCACCTCAATGATGAGTTTCGATATCGCCGCTTTGCAATATGTTTATGGCGCGAATCTCGCCACGCACGCGGCTGACGACAGTTATTCGTTCAATACGTTTTCGCAGTTCACCATTTGGGACGCTGGCGGCATTGATACGATTGATGAGTCAGCGTGGTCCACCATCGGTGTGACCTTGAATTTGAATGCCGGCGCAATCAGCTATTCCGGTATCGTTGGCACCGATACGCTGGATGGTCAGCTTCGTCCTCGGCTATCTATCGCCCAAAACGTCACTATCGAAAACGCTATCGGTACGGCGTTCGGTGATTTGATTATTGGCAACGCCATTGCCAATAATTTGCAAGGCGGCCTTGGCGATGATTGGCTTGATGGCGCGGGTGGTAACGATATTCTGAGCGGTGGCGGTGGCAATGACACTTTAATTGGCGGCGCAGGTGACGATGTAATTGATGGCGGCGCGAACGACGATACGGCAGTGTTTAGCGGGCTGCTATCGCTATATTCCATCAGCAATTTCGGTTCCGTTTGGACGGTGGTTGGACCGGACGGAACGGATACGTTGACGCACGTTGAACATGCGCGTTTTGCCGACATCACGATTTTCTTGCAAGGCAATTCTGCGCCACTGGGGAGCGTCAGCATCACTGGCATCATTGCCGAAGATCAAACGCTCACAGCCACCAATGATTTGAGTGATGCGGATGGCATAGGCGTTGGCAGCATCGTTTATCAATGGCAATCCAGCCTAGATGGCATCAACTGGATCAATCTGTCGACCGGCCAAAATTTGTTGCTCGGCGATTTTGAAGTCGGGCGACAGATACGCGTTATCGCCAGTTACGTTGATTTGCAGGGCACGTTTGAGCGCGTGACCAGTTTGGCATCATCGGCGGTCACCAACATCAACGATGCGCCGACGGGTTCCGTGTCGGTTTCAGTTGGTGCTGGCGGTACGCCGTTGCAAGGCCAAACGCTCAACGCCGTCACAACTACGCTGGCCGACGCAGATGGTCTAGGCAGCTTTAGCTATGTCTGGCGCGCGTCGGGTGACACGATTATTGGCGCAACGGGTAGCAGCTTCACTCTAACAGAAGCTGAGGTGGGTAAGGCATTGACGGTCACGGTGAGCTATGTCGACGGTCATGGCACTGCAGAATCCGTGACTAGCAGCGCGACCGCGATAGTCGCCAACGTCAACGATGCGCCAACCGGTAGTGTGGCGATCGTCGGCACGTTGATGCAAGGCGAGACGCTTAGCGTGAGCAATAATTTAGCCGACCCCGATGGTCTCGGCGTGCTTGCGTATCAGTGGAAAGCCAACGGTAGCAATATCAGTGGCGCGACGGGAAACACCTTGCTGTTGGCCGAAGTACAGGTGGGAAAAGTGATTACCGTCGTCGCTAGTTACGTTGACGGCCACAACACCAGCGAAACAGTCAGCAGTGCGGCAAGTGTTGCGGTCGTTAATTTGAACGACGCGCCGAGCGGGACGCTGACGATAAGCGGAACACCCCTGCAAGGAAGAACGCTGACGGTGGCCAACAACTTGAGCGATGCCGATGGCCTCGGCGCGTTTAGTTATCAATGGAAATCCGATGGCAACAACATCAGTGGTGCCAATGCGGCCACTTTTGTTTTGACCGAAGCGCAAGTCGGCACCGCTGTGAGTGTCACCGCGAGCTACGTCGACGGTCATGGCACTGCCGAATCGGTGACCAGCGCTGCGACTAGTTTGATCGTCAATCAGAATGACCCGCCGGTGGGCGGGGTGAGCTTAGTTGGTGCTGGCAGCACGCCGTTACAAGGCGAGACGCTAACTGCCGTTACCACCAGCTTGAGCGATGCCGATGGTCTGGGACCGTTGAGTTTTTTGTGGCGAGCCAACGGCACGGCCATCGACGGCGCCACCTCGAGTACCTTTGTGCCCACACAATTTGAAGTCGGCAAGAGCATCACAGTGCTGGTCAGTTATAAGGATGGCCATGGTACTGACGAGCGCGTGACGAGTGCTGCGAGTGCTGCAGTGGTTAACGTGAACGACAGTCCGACCGGCAGCGTTAGCGTCAACGGTGGCGCGATTCAAGGCCACACCTTGCTCGCCAGCAACAACTTGCAAGACCTCGATGGCATACCAAACAATGGTAGCGGCGCGATCAGCTATCAGTGGCAAATTAGTCTGGATGGCACAACGAATTGGAGCAATCTGAGCGGTCCGGCGAGCACCACCAACAGTTATGCCTTGAGCGCCACCGAAGTCGGCCACTATGTGCGTGTGGTAGCGAGTTATGTGGATAATTTTGCGCATGCCGAGAGTGTCGCCAGCAGTGCGAATTTGGTCAACGGGCCGCCGCTGAGCCGGACGATGGATGTGCTGGCCTATACGTGGAATACGCACACGTTGCTCGATGCAGTGAGCATCACACAAGGCACGCTAAGCACGATCACTGATGTGAATGGCCACGCCAATCTGAGCGGCACTTTCCTTAGCAGTACTGATCTTGCAGTGACGAGACTGATTCCCGCGAACGAAACATCACTCACCGATCAGGCGGTGAATCTCAATGATGCTATCGCCATACTCAGAATGATCGTCGGCATCGATGTCAATGGTGCGGGTCATGCGCTCTCGCCGTATCAAGTGCTGGCGGCCGATTACAACGGCGATGGTGTAGTCGATTTGAGCGATGCGATTGGTGTGCTGGCGCATGTCGTTGGCTTGGCCGCGCCTGCGCCGAAATGGCTGCTGGTCAGCGAAAGCGATGCGAATATTCCTGGTCTCGCTAATCTGCATCCCGGCACTATTTCGAACGCTGTGAATGCGGTGTTTTTGGAAGGCGCGACGACTCTACACCTTGGACTGGTCGGTATATTGCGTGGCGATGTTGATGGCAGTTACGCCGGCGTACCGAACGCTGTGGATCTTGATGTAGCGCAACCGAACTACGTCAATGACTTGATTACGCGATTGGGGCTGCAAGCTTCGCAGTTTGGGGTTTATGGCAGCTAGGTAACGCAGACATTTTCACCGCGCTCTCGTAACATGTCGGTCATGAACATTGTTACTCAAAAAACGACTCAATCGCTGATCGCACATCCTCTCTGCGACGTGCCAGGCGCATGGCACGTCAGTGTTTCGCTTGAACGTGAGGCCTCGGGTGCACTCAACATCCGCTATACCCTGCCAAGACGTGGGCTGCGCTTGCCGGTGTTGCGGGATTCGACGTCCTCACCGACGCGGGTCGACGGCCTTTGGCACCACTCCTGCGTGGAATTGTTCGTCGCCGTGCCAAGTAGTTCCGCCTATCGCGAATTCAATTTTGCTGCAGATGGCCGCTGGGCGGCTTTCGACTTTGTCGACTATCGTAAACCAGCCGCGTACCTGCCGCAAATTTTCGCGCCGCGCATTGCCGATGAGATCGTCGGCGATGCGATTTGCATTCATGTGCATCTGGATGCCACCGCTTTGAAAGACTCGGCCGAGCTGCAATTTGGCGCCACAGCCATACTCGAATCGGATGATGGTGACCTGAGTTATTGGGCCGCCTGCCATCCCGCTGACAAACCGGATTTTCACCATCGCGATGGCTTTGTGCTGAAGCTAGCCTGAGACAAAAATGCAAACAGGTCTTGATCGATTACTCAATGATGCAGTGCTACAACGTCGGTTGAAAGGTCGGCGCATCGCTTATTTGGCGCATCCTGCGTCGGTCACGCCATCGCTGATGCACGGTCTGGATGCGCTCGCCGCGCTGCCCGAAATTAACTTGACGGCGGCTTTCGGCCCGCAACACGGGCTGCGCGGCGACAAGCAAGACAACATGATGGAATCGCCGGATTTCATCGACCCGATTCACAAGATTCCAGTGTTTAGTTTGTACGGCGAAGTACGTCGGCCGAGCGCACAAATGATGGATAGCTTCGACGTGTTGTTGGTGGACATGCAAGATTTGGGTTGTCGGATTTACACCTTCATCACCACACTGCGTTATGTGTTGGAAGCCGCGGCTGCATATGGCAAAACCGTGTGGGTACTCGACCGGCCGAACCCCGCTGGTCGTCCGGTGGAGGGGCTGACATTACGTGCCGGTTGGGAAAGTTTTGTCGGTGCAGGGGCAATGACTATGCGCCACGGCTTGACGCTGGGCGAGTTGGCGCGCTGGTTCATTGCGCATTTGCGGTTGGATGTCGATTGCGAAATTATTGCCATGCGTGACTGGCAACCTGATACCGCGCCGGGTTTCGGTTGGCCCAGTGACGAACGAAGCTGGGTCAATCCCAGCCCCAACGCAGCGAATATTTCGATGGCGCGTTGTTATGCCGGAACGGTAATGCTGGAAGGCACTACGCTCTCCGAAGGGCGCGGCACGACGAGGCCACTAGAGCTTTTCGGCGCACCGGATATTGACGCGTCGGCGCTATTGGCGACGATGCAAAAAATCGCGCCGCAATGGTTGGCCGGTTGCGTGTTGCGACCCTGTTGGTTCGAACCGACCTTTCACAAACATGCGCATTCGCTGTGTCAGGGAATTCAAATTCATGTGGACGTTGTTGCGCATTATCGCCACCACGATTTTCAGCCGTGGCGCCTGATGGCGCTGGCCTTCAAAGCCATCCGCACACTGCAACCGTGCTATCCGCTGTGGCGCGATTTTGCTTATGAATATGAGCAAGGTCGTTTGGCGATTGATTTAATC
>JANYAW010000348.1 GCA_025361105.1 Rhodocyclaceae bacterium
CCCAGCGTTCCTGACACGGGTATCGTCGCTGCGGCCTCGGCGACATTCACTCTATCGTCGCCTGACACCGTGGTGATAAGCACCGTTGCCCCTGCGCCAGTGAAATTCCAGCCGGTGGTGTTGGTGATGCCGGTCCAGGCATTGCCCGCCAGGTCGGTGAATGCACCACTGCTGACCTGAATGTAATAGGTCGCATCCTTGACCAAATCTGCGGTCGGGTTGATGCTGATTTGCGTATTCGCGCCGGTGCCGCTGATGCTGATTTTGGCATCAGTGACTTGGATGGTTTCTATCACCGCATTGGTCGCGCCGTTGAATAGCGTGATGGTTCCCGTCGTACCTTTGACCACCGTTTCGTTGGCGCTCAAAATCATGTTCGCCGCGAGGCCGAGTGTTCGCCCTTCATCGGCAGGCGAAGAAGGTGTGACGGTCGGTGCAGTGGTGTCGACGGTCACCGCGTTGGCAAAGCTGCCTGTCGTCAAGCCTGCATTGCCCGCCAAATCCGTCTGCCGTACCAACACCACACCTGGCGCATAGCTGCCTGTGGCGAGAGTGAAGCTGGTCCCCGTGCCGGTGGTGAAATTCGCACCACTGTCGACGCTGAACTGCCAACTTGCACCGGTTTCGATGCCAGCCACATTGACTGTACCGACGTTGCTGATGCCGTCGGAATTGCTCGCGCCGCTGTCGGTTGCCAGCGTCATCGTCGGGGCGGCGGGGGTGGCGGTGTCGGCCGTCACTGCGGTGGTGATTTTTCCGGTTGCCGCGCTGACATTGCCTGCCGCGTCGGTTTGCTTTACTTGAATTGCATTGGCCGCATACACGCCATCGGCGAGGGTGAAGCTGGTGCCGGTTCCTGACTTGAAAGTAGTACCGCTGTCGGTGGAATATTGCCACGTTGCATTGGCTTCAATGCCTGTCACATTCACGGTGGTATTTTTGGTCACGCCATCGGTCGCACTGCTACCTGTGTCGGCAGCTAGCGCAACGCCGGGGGAGGCGGGTAAGCTGGCATCAACCACTAGCGCCAAGGTCGTATTCGCCGCATTGGTATTTGCCGCAATATCGGCCACCGTACCTGAGTGCAATACGACAGAGGCATTACCCGTCAAACCGGCTGATGGCGTAAAAGTGGCCGTCCAAACTTTGGTATCGGTGGTGCTTTGGACAAGGTTGGATAGCGCACCGCCGTGCACCTCAAAACTGCTTAGGGTCAGGCCGGTAATTACTTCAGAGAATGTAATCGTCAACACGGGTGTTGCGGCAGCGTTGATGACATTGCTGTTGGCTGCGGTAATCGTCGCTGTCGGTGCAGTCGCGTCGATGGTGAATGCCAATGCCGTCGAGGTAGCGCCGAGGTTGCCCGATGCGTCGGTTTGGCGCACCGTGACTGACTTTGCGCCGTCACCAGTGAGTGTCAATGCCGTGCCGGTGCCGGCCGTGAAAGTTGTGCCGTTGGTACTGTATTCCCAAGTCGAATTGGCTTCGAGACCAGTCACATTCACGATGCCATTGCTGGTGATTTTGTCTGTCGAGTTACCGGTATCGGCGGCCAATGCCAAGGTCGGTGCGGCTGGTGCCGTGGTGTCGATGGCGATAGTTTGGCCGGTCGCGGTCAGCGTAGTTGGCAAGGTCAAAGTGCTGGTGGCGTTGCCCGCCAAATCGGTCAGCGTTACACCGGTACTGGTGAACGAAGTGAAGCTTACGGTGCCAGTGAAACTTGCCGGCACTGGTGCCGAGAAAACCAGATTGGCGGCGGTGGACAAAGCCGTGTCCAAGTTTAGCGTTAGTGCACCACCAACCGAACGGGTGACAGTGATGCTGGGGGTGCCAGCACTCAGCACAGCGGCTTCGCTGAGCTTCACCGTGTACGCGATTTTGCCGCTGGCGTTCAGTGTCGTGTCAACGGCGCTGATGTCGAGGATGCGCACTGGGGTGGTGTCGTTGACCGCCGCTTGCGTGCTGGTCAGCATACTGTTGGTGACATTGATATTTGCCGCATCGGCGATGATGGTCGCCACCGTATGCGAAACGCTTGTCGCGCCGGCCGCCAAGCTGGTGCTCATGCCACCTTGCACCACAGTTTCGATGGTCACCACGTTTGTCAACGCCGCGAGCAATTCGTTGGTGGTGGTCGCGTTGACTGCCCCATCCGAGGCAAGGTTGGTCGCTGCTGCTGCTGCTGCAACACCATCGCCCGCAGCTGCCAGTGTGGCGAGATGCGTGCTGCCGGCAAAATTGGCGGCGATGGAGGGGTCATTGGATGCGGAAGTGATGAGCGTCGTCATCGTCGTCGCATTGGTCAAATCCAGCGGCGCGCCTGCGCCGGCAATAAGTTGGGTGACCAGCGCATGGAGCATCGCTTGTTGTGCCGCTGCCGCTGACACTGGCGTACCGGTCGCCGCTGCGCCTTGCAATGCCGCCGCACCTGCGCTAAGCAAATTAGCGATTGAGCCACCGGTGGCTTGAACATCCACTGCATCTGCGCGCTGTGCAATCGTTGCGGTGGTCGAGGTGACGGCCACTTCCAGCGGATCGAAAGTCGTTAGATCGGTAGTGGCAGAAATTCCTAACGCGCCACGCACAATGGCTTGCGCTTGCGCCGGTGTATTGCCCGCAGCCATCAACTCAACCATCAAAGTGGTGAGCGGCGTAATCACCGTCGAACCGGCCGGCGCCTTGAGCAGGCCAGTGAAGGCGAGTCCGGTGGAAATATCGGTGCCGCCCGCGAGCAGCAGCGCATGCGTGTCTTGACCGGCGGCCAAGGTCACCGCAACCGAACCGGTGTTGCCAGTCGTGCCGATCACCGTATCGCTACCCAAATTCAATACGCCGTTATCATTGCCATCAACATAAACTGTTGCACCGGAAATGTAGCCATCGGTGGCAGTCAGATTGGCGGCATAAGTCACCGAAGTCGCGCTACTGCCTACACCCGCATTGCCCGCGAAATCGGCATAGCTTGCGTTGCTCACAGTAATCGACGCGGGGCCGGTGCGATCTACATTCGGCGTGAATTGCACCGTCCATGTCGTGCCACCGTCTGCGGTCGCCAGCGCGCTGAATGTACCGCCTTTGGCATCAACTAAATCAGCGGTGGTGAAGCCAGTGACTTTGCTATCGAAAGTGATAGTCAGCGTGGTGGACACACCGACGGCCAAGCCATTGGCCGCCGAGGTCATCGAGACCACGGTCGGCGCAGCGATGTCTACCTTGGCGGTCACCGTGCCGACGGCAACCACCGTCGCACCGGAAGACTGCGTCACCGTTAGCGCGTGATTGCCACTGGCCAAGGTCGATGTCGTGGTTACGCTAAATCTTCCATCAGCGCCCACCGTGCCGGTGGCTAATACGTTTGCACCTTCCTTGATTTCAATCGCATTGCCCGCGCCCGCCGTGCCAACAAAACCTTCTATCGTATGAGCGCTGACTGCATGGGCATAGCCGTTGGCATTGAGCGCCGTGTCGACCAATGATTGATCAAGCGATACACTTGCCACGCTGGTCGCTGCGGCTAAGGTCGTGTTGAGTGTCACTAGCGTATCGACGGCAGCCGCTTTATCAACGGCGCTCAAAATATTCGCTGCATCGAAGAACGCAGTCAGCGTGGCTGCCGACGACAAATCAACATTGGTTTTGCCATCGAGATAGGTCGCGAGTTTTTCTGTGACGCTCGCAAACGCGCCGGTCATGGTCACACCGCTGGTAGCCGCCACCATCAAGGTGCTGGCTTTCAACATAATCGCCGCGATTTGTGCGATGGCTTTTTGTGCGGCTAACGCGTCGGCTGCAACGGCACCCGTCGCAAACGGATTGAAATTGAGCGGATCGGTTGTCAAGCCAAGTGCAGTCTTAAGTTCCGCCGCCGTGAGCGCGCCGCTATTGACGGTCAGCAAACTGGTCAATGGTGAAATCACCGTCGCCGTTTCCGGTGCGGATAACAATCCGCTGAACGCTATCCCCGTGGAGATATCAATACCACCCGCAGCAACCAAGCGTCCGCCAATTCCGCTGATCGAAAACACGCCGGTCGCCGAGGTGAAGGCCGATGATTCGCCCAGATCAATGATGTTATTCCCGTTCAAATCGCGGAACACAGTGGCGCCGTTGAGCAGGCCGTCAAGCACAACGCCAGACGGGAGAGTGTTCTGCGCCGATGACGATGAACTACCACCACCCGCGCCCGCGGCGATTGCAAGCCCGCCTGCAATCAAGCTCATGATGGTGCCAAAACCTGTGCTCGAAGTCGGTGGCGGGGTTGGGGAACCTTCCACCGTTTGCGGTAGTCCGGTAGCTTTGCCAGCCCCCGGTTTGCCAGCGGCATCGGGAGCTTCTTCAAATGTCATGCCGACGCGGCTGTCGGTTATTGCGAAGCCACCGCCGTCGCTGTCCGCCATCGCCATCAGCACCGGCGCGTCGGTCGATACCTGCGTCTCGCCCTGGGCTGTCTCGTCGGCCAAAATTAAATCGTCAAACTGTTGTGCGAGGGCAGCACCTGTCTGTTCCTCGCCTTGGGTAGCTGCCTCGGCATCTAACGGCGTGCCATCAGCACCAACTGGCAGAGTGGCTGGCGCAGCGAGCGCCTGATCCACATCCACCGCTGGTTTAGCTTTCGCGTCGGCACTCACCACCTGCGCCGCACCGACCGCATCGGCCGCACCAGCCAAGCCCAGCGCCATCAAGGCCATCGGGCTGAGCAGGCCGGATTCGGGTTTCTTGTTGACCTTGCGTGCGCGCGCCAACTTAGACGCAGCGTCCTCACCGTCTCGACTCATAAACACACCGTGCTTGTCTGTGGAATTCGCGGTTTTCTTGGTCATGATGGCCTCAATGAAAAATGGGATATGCAGAAAAAGCGTGGATCGAAATGATTATCGCATCGCAAGCGGTAAATTCTAGCCGACTCAACATGGCCGATGACGGTCAAGATTGATGCGAAATGTTAATTAATCTTGCTGTGGATTGATTGTGCGCCAGCACACAATTGAGTCAGGGAAACGCTCCGTTTGCCTAGTTCACCCAGCGCGGGTAATAACCTAGCGCATCCTGTACTGACGAATCATGCGCCGGGATGATTTCTATTTTGGAATCCGACTTCACACAGGCCGCCAGTCGGGCGATTTGTTGGCGGACTTGCGTCGGTTCATTGTCGGCACTGCGTGAAATGAAAGGCTTGGGCAGTTCGTCGGTGATTGCACGCTTGAGCCACACGGTATCGCCAACGAAAAACAACTTGCGGCCCGACCCGGTGGTCACCAGCATGCCGACCGAGCCGGGGGTGTGGCCGGGCATCGCCACCAGAATCACGCTGCCATCACCGTACACATCGTGCGTTTGCTCAAATCCGCATACTGTGCGCGGGGTGAAAGCGATATCTTTCCACTGTGCGGTTTTGCCACGCACTTGCGACGGGAAAACCGCTGGCGGTCCCGACGATTCGGCAAACTGACGTTCGGCCGTGGCAGCCCACACCTCTGCCGCCGGAAAATCCACCAAGCCGCTGGCATGATCCCAATGCGCATGCGAAAGCGCGATCATTTTTGGCAATAATTCACTCGGCAATTGCTGCCTGGCTGGTCGCAAATTTCGATACCCTAACATCGGCACTTGACGATACAGCCAATTCAAATCTGCTTGGCGCTCTGACTCGACCGAGGCGCTAAGTCCAGCATCAAACATCAAGCGCTCAGTGAGATGTTGCGGATGCTCGACCAGTACCGCAATGTGATTCAACATGACCGTGGTGAACCATGCACCACCGGCAATCAGCATAGCCTCGGGGACCGGCGCTTCGGCGGTTTTGATCAGCGTGACGCGTACACTGCTCGCTGAAATTATCGGGGTCGCTTCTCCAGTTGGTGCTGGTGGCCCGCCGTTAATCGTCACATGAACACGACTATCCTGCGCGTTTGCCAGCGCGCTTGCCAGCGCGCTTGCCACTATCGCAATCAAAAACAATGCTTGATGAAAATTCACCTTAATCTCCATTTTGATATTCGCCCGAATGCTAGCCGTTAAACTCCGTTTCATTCACCCACCAAGCACAACGTAAGCACAACACCATGCCCAACAATACCCTCAGCACATCACTCACCCTGCCCAACGGTCAACAAATTCCCAATCGTATTGCCAAGGCGGCAATGACCGAAGGACTGGCCGACTTGCAATCCCGTCCAAGCGCGGAGCTCAATCGACTTTACACGCACTGGGCTAGCAGTGGCTGCGGACTGTTGCTCACCGGCAATGTGCAAATTGACCGTCTGCACTTGGAACGGCCCGGCAATGTGGTAATCGATAGTGAACCGGATGCACAAATGCACGCTGCGCTAGCTGCATGGGCGACGGCGGCCAAGGCTGGGGGGGCAAAAATCTGGATGCAAATCAGTCATGCCGGACGCCAAACGCAAACCGTCGTCAACCCTCACCCCAAAGCACCTTCGGCGATAGCGCTGGGTCTGCCGGGGAAAAATTTTGGCATGCCGGTGGCGCTCGTTGAGAACGAAATTTTGGAATTGATTCAGCGCTTCGCCATCGCTTCGTTGGCTGCCAAAAATGCGGGCTTCGATGGCGTACAAATTCACGCCGCCCATGGCTATT
>JANYAW010000410.1 GCA_025361105.1 Rhodocyclaceae bacterium
CAGTACTTGTCCGCTTGCATCCGACAAGCGGAAGCGATAACTCTTGGCACCGAACACGGGTCGCCAGGAAAACTCTTCCGGACTAGCAAGCAACCGGGTATCGACGGGTTTGCGTAATTGCAGGCTGCCAGGCTCAAAGGATTTCATTTCGAAGCTCGCGACCGCTTGTCGCTCACGCTGGCGGGCAGAAAATTTCTGTCCTGCGGCGACTTGATTCTGATCGAGGTTCTTTACGCTCGGCGCTGACCCGCTAAGGGCGCGCACACGTTCGCTCTCGACCACCGCTTGCGTGGGTCCCTTTAGCATAAATTCATTTGGCGTAGCGAAAAATGTGATGGCGACTCGTGCGCCCGCATCCAGATTCAACTTGGTTCCGGGTGTCAAGTAGATCATCAGACCTAGCCGCGTTTGTTTACCGTTCTCCATCAGCCAGGCTGTACCCTGGACGTCAGTCGTCATAGCGATTGGAGCCAGTTCTGTGGCGCTCGTGATCGGGATTGGTAGACCGCTGAGCGTAACAATGACGACAGACCATGCCAACAAAATATTCTTCATCGAATCGCCCCTTTAAGTATCGACGGTGCTGATTGCTGGCGGTAGCCAGCCAAAGACATGTATCTTGCTATGCCCTTTAATCATTTGTTCTCCGAGGTCGTGCAGATTGCCTGCACCACCGACTGCGGCCGCAACCGTTGCAGAACAAATGACCGGGTAGCCAAGCGTTTTGGTCACGCCTTCGAGACGAGCAGCAATATTGACGACATCGCCGATCAGCGTGTATTCATGGCGTGAAACGGATCCGACATTACCTGCCAGAACGTCTCCGGCGTGGATACCTATGCCGATGACAATTGGTTCTAGTCCTTGCTCCGCCAGCTGCAAGTTCAGGCGTTGCAAACGGACGAGCATTTCCTGTGCGGCTTCAAGCGCACAACGACTTGCATTGGGCAGGGCGTGAGGTGCGCCGAAGGATGCCATGATCCCATCGCCAATGAACTTGTCTACCATCCCACCATTTTGTTGAATGGCTTCGGTCATTTGTGAAAAATAGCGGTTGAGCAGGTCTATCGTGCGCTCCGGCGTCATTGATTCGGAGCGCATCGTAAAGCCCCTAATATCGGAAAACATTACAGCGGCATGCACGCGTTCGCCGCCCAAGCCCGGCTTAATTTTGCCGGAAAGAATTTCCTTGAGTACCTGCGGGCTGACATAACCCGCAAAGGCGGCACGCATTTGCTGCTTTTCACGGTAATTCCGAATTGCTTCGAACGCGACTCTGGCGAAAAACGCGAGAGCCGCGCATAGCATCAAGCTGAAAGTAGGGATGTAGATGCCATGCCAAAGCATCAGCAAAGTCAATGCGAAAATTATTGGCATGGAAAACACAAACAATAAGGCCTTCCAGCGATTGCCCCTATGCAGCCAGAACAACACGGTAATCGCAGACAACAGCCACATTAAGGTTAGCGACATCGGTTGTACCATGCCATGCTTGAGCATTGAGCGCAGAGCCTGAGCATGGATCAATACGCCCGGCAGCAGCGTACGTTCGGGTTCCCAAGCGGCAAGCGCTACTGGCAGTCGGTGGCGATCCTCGAAGGGCAGAACCGCGCCAAGCAATATTGCCTTTCCGGCAAACATTTCTTGCATACGCGTCGTATCGTCATGCGCTATCCAATCCAGCACATCGATCAGCGGGACATAGTTGAGCGGTGCTCCCACGGCGTAGTCGATTAGGCCTTCACTTGGCTGACTGACACCAAGGTGCTGTGCCATGCTACCAACTAGCGTCTTGACAACACTGCCTTCGGCGCAGAGATTTTGGTAGAACCGGCGCGCTACGCCATCATCGTCAAGACAGGTCGACACCGATGCCAACGCATCCTGCCCGGCCATCGCAACATACGGAGGAAAGATGGGACGAAAGTGGCGGTTTTCGTCTAGTGATTGTCCCAGCACCAACGAGCTGACTTTTTTGATCGCCATGATGCCTTGTAGCAAACTAACATCGTATTGCGGGATCAGAAAATTGTAGGAACGTACCGGTAGCACAATATCGAAGCCGACCACCGTCGGTTTGGCCTTAGCCAGGCCATTTAGGAGATTTCCGATGTAAGGATGCCAGAGCGAAAATGGTTCGGGCAGCGTCATGTAGGTCTTCTCGTCGACGCCAATGATGACCACGTCCGTGCTCAGCGGATCAGGGGCAAATTGCCTTAGCAGACGGAATTGACGATCCAGTAATAGGTTGTCCACCGGCGTCGTCAGGTGCGTCAATTGCACGCCCAGCGCGGCGCACAGGAGGAGGATCAGTCCAATGGCAACAGGGCGGATTGCGAACATGGAGTTCAAGAAGTAATTGATTGGCAAACTCAAATCATCCAGAATTTGGTTGCAGTTCTGATATGAAATTAGCTTCTATCATTGACCTACTGGGAATCAAACACCCAGGCCGGTTAGAAAGAACGCGGCCCAGAAAAACGGGTGAGGAAAGTTCTGCCGAACGTCCACTTGCGCCTTGCGCAAGGCTTCGCGCTTGGGCATATTGTTTTGCAGATTCACATAAAAGCGCTTCATCAATTCGGCAGTGGCCAGATCATCTACTTGCCACAAACTGGCGACGATGTTGCTGCTACCAGCGTACAGAAATCCGCGTGTTAAGCCGACCACATCATCGCCATTTAGGACTTTTCCTAGCCCAGTCTCACAGGCGCTCAAAGTAACCAGATCAACATCCAGATTGATCTTGTAAAGCTCACCTACGGTCAACGATCCGTCGTCGGTCGCGCTCTTGCTGAGTAAGAGACGGGACTGCAAGGCGTTGCTGGCGTTGAACTCACCGTGCGAGGCGATATGCAGATAATGGAAACTGGGGGCAAATTCCTTAAAGGCACTTTCCGAGGCTTTGCCGCGTACGAGCAATTCGTTGCCCGGTTGCATGGCAGCGATCATCCGCGCCTCCGCTTCCGCATTCGGCAAGTCGTAGCGCGAATCGCCGAGATCCGGATTGCCAAAAACCAGCACCGCATCGGGTAGTTTAGTGCGTAGTGGCTTGAGATACTTGAGCACGCTGGCGCTGGGCAAATAGCGCATGGAGCGACTTTGGACGAGATAGTCCGTGCCGTCGTGCAGCGCGGCGAACGGCACGTAGTGCAACATTCCATGAGGAATGATGAGCAGGCTGCGATTGGTCCCGAGTTCAGAAGCTAGCGGGCGCAATAATCGGTCATATAGTGCCTGCGCGGATTTGATGACCTCACTGTCACGTTGTTCGATTTGTTTACGAAACAGTTTGATACTGTCTTCCAGACCACCGCTAACAATTTTCGCCGCACGTACACCCGTTTGCGAGAGGCTAACTGCATAGAAATCAGTATCCTGAAAGTAATACTCAATAATGATTTCATTTGGCAGCAGTCTGTCTTGAATTTCCTTCAGTGGCATCGAGGTTACCGACACCAGCGAGGCAAGTTCAGGCGCCACGGCACCGAGTTCTTGCGCTTTCTTTACCGCCAGATTGCGCTTCTTTGGTTCATCGGTGGACGCCATATCTAGCGGCATTTGCGCCAGCGCTTCATGACTTGCTGCACGATAGTTGGCGAGCAGGACGGATGCATTTTTCGCTGCCAGCACAGGCACTGCAAAATCTTCCTTGTTGGCCAGCAAGTCCACCAGCGCCCGTGCCTTAGCACGTTCCATATATTCATAGGCCTCGGCAGGCCGCTGCGCATTGAATAAGGCTGCGATCAGTCGCCCATACACGCTTTGCTTGTCGCCGACGAAGCCGATTTTGTTGGCTTCGGTATTGATTGTTGACCGCTGTTCCTCGATCACGTCTATGGCCTGCTTGTAAAACGTAATGGCCACATCTAACTGCTTTTCCTGCTCCGCAATCCGGCCCCGATCATTAAGTATCAGCCAATAGATTTCACCGTTTTCTTTGACTTGGGGAATGGTCAGTAAGCTGTCGTAACCAGTCTTGGCTTCGCTAATTTTTCCGGTCTCTAACAGGGCCTTGTTGAGCATAAAGCCACGTGGTAGTTCTGCCCATGCCCAGTTATTTATGCCGCGCAGAAAGGCGCCGCTGACCAAGTTATCGAGGAAAGACTTGAGCTTGAACAGTTTGTCGCTGGTGATCCCGTCGAGTGCTTTCTGGTAATTGCCCAAGGCCATGTAAACGCGGCCTGTAGCCATCGCTTTGGCACTGGCGTAGTCCGAGTGCTGCAGAGATACGCTAACATTTTCCAAGTCGGCGGCAAAACGCTCACCCTCTGCACGCTTCCCGCCGAGAGTCGAGCCTAAAGACATGGCGGCAAGCGTGTGAATGATCATGTCTTTGTCATCACTGTCGTCCTTCTTCAACCAAGCTTGGCCTTTCTGTGCTTCAACGACGGCCGCCTCATATTGGCCAAGCTCGATCATGGCGTCAGCGCGCATGATGTAGATAGTTGGGGTCGCATCGTCAAGACCAAATAGGCGGGTGCGCAGGTCACCCTTCTTAACGTTTTCAGCCAACTTATCGAGGCAAGGCAGCAGCTTGTTGTAGCGCTTGGTTTTCGAGTACGCATAACATAAAGCGTGGCGATCCTTGGTATTCAACAGGTGCTTGGCTTCTTCATCCTCAAGCAATTTTTCCAGTTGATCGAATCGTCCATTGGCTGCAAACTCGAACTGCATACTACCGAGGTCGGCACGCACATTGTGCGAAAACATGGTTAGCAGGAACGCCGCCAGCAACACACGAATTCCATTGCTTAGTCGTCGGTATGAGCTTTCGATTGTCATTTGACCCACCATGAAAAAGGGCGCGCAAGCGCACCCCTTATTTTTTGCTGCGGCACATATTACCTTGCAGGTGCCACACTTTAGAACCAATAGCCGATATTCGCGGTGAATCCCTTGGTGTCCTTACCACGCAGGTAGGTCAAGCCACCACGCAGAAAGCTACGCGCCGAAAATGCGTTCTTGTTGGTTCCAACCGTGATGCCAATTTCTTGAGTATTGTCAATGTACAGTTTGGTACCGCCCGTGTAGCGCGTATCCACCAATGAGTATTCCACTGAAAGTTTCTGGCCATTCCAGTTAGCTGGTTGGGACAGCATCAGGCCGTTGCGCACCACGGTGCTAGTAATATCCGGATTAGATGAGTACTCACCCGATTGGATTTTCGCGGTGCGGTTGTAGGACAGCATGTTGCCCATGGCGACGTTGTAGGTGTCCATGTCCCAGATGTAGGTGCTGGTCAGTGACCCTGTATACATCCCAGACGCTGTGGCCAAATCAACAGAGCCAACACCTGATATTTTGCCAGCAGGTGTCAAGGTCCAGTTGTCATTCATCGGTACACGATATGACACACCGAAACCTGCGATGTAGGCTTTGGCACCATCGACATCGACTTGTGTCAGTGGCACACTAAACGTCAATTGTCGGCGTGGGTCAATGTCATTGCGAATCGTGTAAGAAAGCGGGATGCTGGTGACTTTAGTCCGTCTGTCGAGCGCA
>JANYAW010000022.1 GCA_025361105.1 Rhodocyclaceae bacterium
TTTTCATCTTCTCCATCCGGGTATTCCGGCCGCCGGTAGAAAGACACCACTACTGCTTCTCATCAAACGCATACCCCAGCGCCACCACGCCTTGGCGCAGCACCTCCATCGCCACCGGCACCACATCCGGCACGCCGCGCACGCCGAGTTCGACATGGCGGGTGACGGTTTCCGAACCAAGAAATGGCAGGCTGAAAGTCTTGACTTGCGGATAATCGATCTCGACTTGCCGCATCATCGGAATCATGGCGCCTTCGACGCCTTTCCAGACAAGAATCGCTGCCTCGCTGGTGACATTCACATTGAATAAATGCGTGTAGTGGGTGTCGAGTACCCACTCGACCATTGGCCAAGCCATTTGCGGAAAGCCGGGGACGAAGTAATGTTGTTGCCATGAAAATCCGGCGATGCGGTTGTAGGGGTTGGGGATGATGTCGCAGCCGACGGGGAAATTGGCCATTTCCAAAATATGCACGGTGGGCGGGTAGTTCATTTCTATGCAACGGGCGCGGATGAATTCGACGGCGATTTCGTGCAAGGCCAGATCGACACTCGCTGCGGCAGCGGCAGCCTGGCGGGTGTGGTCGTCGGGCGTGTTGCCGATGCCGCCGAAGCTGAAGACCAAATCATTGGTCGCGAAACTTTGACGCAGCGTTTGTGTGAGGCGTTCGCGGTCGTCACCAATATGCACCGCCCAATCGAGCACGAGGCCGCGTTGTTTGAGAATTTCTATCAGCTTGGGGAAGTGTTTGTCTTCGCGTTTGCCACGCGTAATTTCATCGCCGATGATGATGGCACCGATGCCGGATATTTCCAACGTCATAGCTGCACTCCTTGTTGTTGGCGCAAGCGACGCAAGGCGGCGAGGCCAAGATGAATGAAAACCAGCGCGGTGAAAACCGGTGCGAACAATTGCACCACCGGCACGAAAGCCAGCAGCGCACCACTGCCACCGGCCAAATAAAATTGGGCGCGTTGCTCGCGCTGGAGTTGTACCAGCTCAGCCGCTGTCGCGTGCTCTGCCAAGGCATCAAAACCGAAGGTGCGCTGATTTAGCCAGGTCGCCCACAGCAACGGCAACACCAGCGCAACGAGGGGAATCAGCAACAGCGGTAGCGAAAGCAGGCTGCCGATGATGAACACGGCACCGGCAAAAAGCGAATTGCGCAGGCTGCGCCAAAACACATTCTCACCGTGGCGCACGAGATCCGGATAGTCGCGCCGCGCAATGATGTTGAGCAGCAAAGGCAAGGCCACCACCGCGACCAAGAGCAGCGCCGTGGCAAAGGTCAGCGCCGCCAACGCTGCAAGCAGCAAAAACCCGCCCGCCCATTGCGACAACCATTCCCAGCCCGACCAGGGTAGCGATGGCAAAACACGGCTCATCAATTGCATGCCTTCGGCCCAAAACAACGCACCTATCAGTAGCCAAAAAATTAGCGCCACGAACGGCGGCCACAGCACATGCCACCAAATGCCGGGGCGCTTCAATTCGCGCATGGCTTGCGTGATTGCGACGATTACTTCAAGCATTTCGCCCTCCTGATTCATCGTCATTGCTTTGATATGAGTCTTCTCTTTGATGACGAATAGCGAGTACCAGTGTGGCATCAAGTTGCACGTTATACCGATAAAGCGCGACATAACCACTGCGCCCGCGTGAAATGACCAACTCGCGCAAACCGGTCTCAACAATGCGACCAATTAGCGGATGCTGTTTGAGCAAAGCCAGTCCTTCAATCAAAATTTTTGTGGTCGCGGCGGCAGCTGAAGGATCACGCGCCATCAGAAAATCTGTCAAACGATCCATGTCTTGCGCCGCACGTGGCGCAAATATCAGACGCGTCATTTGCTTGCTACAACTTACGCGCGACGGGCTTTTTGGCTTTCGTTCCCGCTAGTTTTTGCGTCAAGTAGCTAAACACTTCATCGGCATCGTAGACCAATCCGTATTGCGCGACTTCTTCTTCGGCACGCAGCGCACTGCCGACAAACTCACCGCGACGTTTTGCTAACGCCGCCTGCGCCTCAATCGCGTCAATCATCCAAGCGTGGGCCGTTTTACCCGCAGCGGCGGCCTCAACACAGACCCGCGCTTTCAGGTCTTCTGGGAGTTTCAGTGTGGTCGAGGCGCTCATGTTTTTGCTATCCGAATTTTGGTATCACAAAGGTAACACCGTCGACAATTTGCGTCAAGTTTGCTCGGCAGCCTGCTCGCTTGAGCAATGCGTGCAGCCACCTATCGATGTTGCCGTCCTTCCCACATTTTCTGCAAGCGCTTGACCGACACTGGTGATGGCGTTTTGAGTTCCTGTGCGAATAATGCCACGCGCAATTCTTCGAGCAGCCAACGAAACTCTTCCAGAAATGGATCGGCGAGCAATCCGCTTTGTCCGGCTTGGCGCAAGGCATTGCGTTCGCGCTCCCACGGGCGACCGAGGCTTTGCCATTCGGCAAGCAAACGCTTTTCGCGCGCCTCGTCGCTACGGGCTTTTTCCAAGCGCAATTGCGCGGCTTTCAAGTAACGCGGGTAATGTTGCAGGCGCTCAAATGGGGTGTCGCTGATAAATGATTTTTGCATCAAGGCGCTAATTTGTGCAGCGATGTCGGCGCAACTCAGCGGAAATCCGCGTTGCATGCCGTTGAGCTTTTTTTGGAGCGCGGAATGTTCGCTGATGATGAGACTGATGAGTCGCAAAATTTCCTGCGCGATCAGCAAAATTCGTCCGCGTGCATTGTCGACACGGGTGCTGAACGTCGCTTCATCGGTCGGCAATGGCAGGCCTAGACAAGTGCGCACTAGCGCTTGATTGACCAGTTGCGCTTTCAATTCTTTGTCCGTTCCCAAGCTCACGAATTGCATCGCCAGATCGCGCATACCAGGCAGTTTTTCGATAGCGTTAACTTGTGCAGAAAGCTGCAACGCGAACAAACGTGTCAAGCCGTTGCGATGCGCTTGCCGGGCTTTTTCTTCAGTGTCGAACACGGCAAGGCGCACCGATGTGCCTTCGTCGACTAGTGCTGGGAAGCCGAGCATCGCTGTCGCACCT
>JANYAW010000052.1 GCA_025361105.1 Rhodocyclaceae bacterium
TGATGACACGCCGCTGAATCTGTCTCTCTCGCTTCGGCTCTCCGCTCCATTAGGCATTCACAATTTCCATCAAGAAATTTTCCGCCTCATTCGGTGATCATGCACACAACTCTAATTACCATTTCCGGCCAAAACACCACAATTCGTCGTTTTTCGTCGTCACAATCAAACATCGCGTGCTTTTGGCTGTCGCCATGCGACAATTCAACCTAACACTTGGCGCGTATTTCTGAATTCCTTGCGGAGAAAAAATATGGATCATTTAAGCGGAATGGACGCAGCGTTTTTGCATTTGGAATCGCCGGAGACACCGATGCATGTGGGTGGCTTGAGCATTTATGAATTGCCGCCGGAATATAAGGGCGACTTTTTCACTGACGTTTGCACGCACATCAAAAACCGCATGCACCTCGCGCCGATTTTTCAGCGCAAGCTGGTCAAGATGCCGTTTGATATTGCCAATCCGGTGTGGGTGATGGACGAGCATTTGGATATCGAACATCACATTCGACATGTCATCGTGCCGCCGCCAGCATCGCGCGCCCAGGTTGATCGGTTGGTTTCGCGCTTGCATTCCAGCCTGCTTGATCGCTCCCGTCCGCTGTGGGAAATGTATGTGCTTGACGGGCTGCCAACGCCGGCCGATGCGCCCAAAGGCACTCGCTATGTGGGGCTGTATAGCAAGTTTCATCATTCGGGTTTGGATGGCATGGGCGGGCAAGTTTTGATGCGGGCGATTATGGACACCAGCCCCGAGCCGCGTGTGGTGCGCCCACCGCGCGAGCGTGTCTCGCAACCCGGCGGCAATTTCGGCATGGCCGAGCTGGCCGGTTCGAGCCTCAAACACAATGTGGTGCAAACGCTGAAATTGGCCAAGTCGTTGCCGACGCTGGTGAAGACAGCTCGGCAAGCATTGAAACCGGCTAAAGGTACTGCACTAACCGGCGAAAAAATGAAGTGGCTTGCACCACGCACACCACTGAATGTTGCGATTACCAATCAACGCAGCTTCGCGCGTTTCTCGATTCCGATTGCCGAGGTGAAAGAAATTACTTCGCTCACCAAAGTCAGCTTGAACGATGTGGTGATGGCGATCTCATCCGACGGCATGATGCGCTATTTGGCCGACATGAATTGCCGCCCGAAGACCACATTGATTGCCGCCGTGCCCGTGAGTTTGCGCGCCGAAGGCAACACGGATATGAACAATCAAGTCTCGATGGCGAGGATGAGTTTGGCTAGCAATATCAAAGACCCGATTGAGCGCTTATTGGCAATACGCAAATCAAGTGAAGGCGTGAAGGCAGTGATGAGCGAAATGAAATCCATCATGCCGACTGATTTCCCATCGATTGGAGCGCCCTGGTTGATTACCGGCCTGACCGCGATCGCCGTGCGATCCGGCATCGTCAATGCGATTCCACCCATATTCAACGTCGCAATCTCGAATGTGCCGGGGCCGAATATGACCTTGTATTTTGCCGGCGCAAAACAAATCAGCACCTACCCGGTGTCGATTGTGTATCACAGCATGGCGCTGAATATCACGCTGCAAAGCTACAACGGCTGGCTGGATTTCGGCGTGATCGGCTGCCGTCGTGCATTGCCGGATATCGCGAATCTGGCGAAATATATGCAAGCGGCGCATGTGGAATTGCTGCGGCGTTGTCGGGAGCTGGCGGCTAGCCATGTGGCGGTTGCGCCGGTTGTCGCTAAAGCTGCTGCAACACCAAAAGCCCCGCCAGCAAAAATGGCACCGAAGAAAAAACCTGCGGCGAAGAAGTGACCCGTAGAAAAGCCGAATGTTCACCACCCTGATCACTTCACGCCACTTCCGCATCCCGTTCCGCGTGTTGCTTAGCTACCTCGCGCTCAACGCGTTGGTGCGTTTTGGTTTACTCATCTTCAACGGCGATTTCGGTTTGCTGATGCCGCTGCGCGTGATTCCGATCTTTGCCATCGGTGCGGTGTTCGATTTCGCGGCGGGTGTATGGTGGCTGCCGCTTATCGCGCTGTTCACGACATTGTGGCCTGCCACTTGGACTCGTTCGTTCCGTATCGCAACGGGCATCTTGATGTTGATGATTTGTGCGACTCTGGCGTTTGTTTCCGTGTCTGAATTTTTCTTCTGGAACGAGTTCGCGTCGCGCTTCAATTTCATCGCTGTCGACTATCTAATCTATACCCGCGAAGTCATCGGCAACATCCGTGAATCCTACGATTTACGCCCCGCATTTATCGGCATAGGCGCGATGACGGTCGGGCTTTTCTACACGCAATGGCGCGGCATCAAAGCTGCATCAATCGCGCCGGTATTGCCGTGGCGCAAGCGCTTCATCGGTCTTGCCGCCATCTTCATGCTGCCGATGCTGTCGTTCCTTTTGATCGAGCCGCGCTACAAAGAATTCACCGACGACACGCAAGCTGTACAACTCGCGGGCAATGGTCACTATGAATTTTTCAGTGCGTTTCGCAATAACGAAATCGACTACGCACAGTTCTATCGCTCCGATACGGTGGCGAAGGTTTACAAAGTTTTGCGCGCTCAATTTGAAGTCTTGGGTGCGGCGAATTTTCAGCCGAATTCACCCATGCCTATCGAGCGCGAAATCGTCGGGCGTGGTCCGCAGAAAAACTTGAACGTGGTGCTGATTTCGGTCGAGAGTTTGTCAGCCGATTTCATGGCGGCGTTTGGTAACAAAGAAAATCTCACACCCAATCTCGACAAGCTGGCGGGCGAGAGTTTGTTCTTTACCAAGTTCTACGCCACCGGTCTGCGCACCGTGCGCGGACTGGAAGCCATCACCCTTTCTATCCCGCCCACGCCGGGCAACTCCATCGTCAAGCGGCCTAATAACGCCAATTTGTTTACGCTCGGCGAAGTGTTCAAACAGCATGGCTACGAGCCGCTGTATATCTACGGTGGCTACGGCTATTTTGACAATATGAATGCGTTCTTTGGCGGCAATGGCTACACCGTGATAGACCGCACCTCGATCAAAAAAGAAGCCATTCACGGCGAAAATATTTGGGGTGTCGCCGACGAAGATTTATTCACCATGGCACTAGAACAACTAGACCAGCGTCACGCCGACAAGAAACCGTTTTACGCCCACATCATGACGACGACCAACCATCGTCCCTTCACCTATCCCAACGGACATATCGACATTCCATCCGGCACCAGCCGCAACGGCGCGGTGAAATACACCGATTGGGCGATTGGTGATTTTTTGCAGCGCGCCAAAACTCATCCATGGTTTGCCAACACCGTGTTCGTCATCCTCGCCGACCACACCGCGGCTGGCCGTGGCAAGACCGATTTACCGATAGAGAACTTTCACATTCCCCTGCTGATTTGGTCGCCAGGCAATATCGAACCCACGACAGTAAAAACTTTGTCGTCACAAATTGATGTCGGCCCGACCTTGTTGGCTTTGTTGAATTTCAGTTACCGCTCAAAATTTTTCGGCCACGACATCTTGCACGATGGCCCCAGCAATCAACGCGCCTTCATGGCCAACTATCAGTCAGTCGGCTACCTTGAACACGGCACCTTGATAGAGCTGCGCCCACAACGTCGCTGGCGCGCGCTCGATGCCGACAGTGGCAAAGAAGTCCCAGCCAACGAAGCCGCATTGAAATCGCTCGATCAGGCAGTGAGCTATTACCAATCGGCTTCGGAAGCGTACCGAAACGGAAGCTTGTCGGAACCTGAAAAGAAGTAGCGGCATCGCCAGTTGGTGCTGGACACACGCTGTCGAACGCCCTACTTCAACAAATACTGCTTCATAAAATTGATTTGCGAATAGAACAAATAGTCTGAATTCCCCTTTTTCGCAAAACCATGCCCTTCGTCGTTGGCGAGCATGTACCAAACCGGCGTGTCACGTTTTTTCAGCGAGGCGACAATTTGTTCCGCCTCCGTAAACGGCACACGCGGATCATTTTTTCCCTGTATGACAAACAAGGGTTTTGTAATCCGATCGGCACGATTCAGCGGCGAAATGGTTTCCAAAAATTTACGCATTTCCGGGTCACGCTCGTCGCCATATTCCACGCGACGTAAATCACGGCGATAGCTTTCGGTACGCTCTAAAAAGGTCACGAAATTCGATATACCGACGGTATCAATCGTGCCTGCAATGTACTCGGGATACAGCGTCGATACGGCCAGTACCATATAGCCGCCGTAACTGCCACCGGCAACCATCACGCGCGATGCGTCCATGTCCGGTTGGGTCGCAATCCAGTCAAACAGTGCCTTGATGTCCTTGACCGAGTTCTCTCTGAGCACGCCGTTATCAAGCTTCAAAAACGATTTGCCAAAACCGCGCGAGCCTCGCACATTGGGATGAATTACCGCGATACCCAATTCATTCACATAGAAATTGTTGCGCCCGGCAAAGCTGCTGGTGTACTGCGATTCCGGACCGCCGTGGATGTTGACCAGCACCGGTCGCTTGCCAGGGAAACGCTTGGCATCGGGACGATAGGCAAAGCCGGAAATGACCAAACCGTCAAAACTTTTCCAGCGCACTAAATCCGGCTCCACAAAATTCGCTGGGTCCGCACCAACGGCTTCGTGCTGCGTCCAGCGCGTCAGCTTTTGCGTCTTGACCGAGTAAGAAAAAACATCTGATGGCGACTTGGCGGCGCTGACAGAAATCGCCAAGCTGTCGTTGTCGTTGTGCCAACTGATACCTCCCAGACTGGCCAGCGGCAGCTTGGGTGTAGGCAAGGCTTTTCTGTCAGCGGCGCGCATCAAATGCAACACATCCGTGCCGTCTTCATTACTCACAAACGCAATCAGTTTGCCGTCTTTCGACACGCGATAACTTTCAACATCCCAATTGATTCCCGCCGTCAGCACCGTGTGTTGATGCGTTTTCAAATCAATATAGACAAGGCGTTTGAATTCAGAATCACGATCACTCAGCACATAAAAACCCTTGCCATCTTTACTGAAATGTATCGAGCTATAGGATACTGGCACATCGCTGCCAGTGGCCTTCTCAGTGAAGCGCACACGCTCACCAGTCGCCACATTCATCAGCCAAATCTGGCTCTCGTTAATCGAAATATATTCAAGCAGCGCGATGGTTTTATCGTCTGGCGACCACGTCTCGCCTGACCAACCGCCACCGGGTAAAGACGCGACCAGCTTGGCACTTTGTGGATCGCTCGCCATCAATTTTGGATCGCCGATGTACAACTCGGAAACGATACTGTCGGCACTACCGCTGCGATTCACCGGTACCGTGATGTAAGCCAAACGATCACCTTTCTTGGACCACGCCAAGCCCTGCACTCGCCTGTCCGCTGGTGTTATCGGTACCGCCTTGGCAAACGCCGCTGCGGCATCAGACTCAGCACGATAAATCCGAAACACTTCATTGCCGCCAGTATCTTTGGTGAATAAAACCGACTCGCCACCGGTCGTTTTGTTCGATGGCTGACGACTCGCCCCGCGCACCGGCTCGGCATAATCAGTACGCAGTTCCATCGCCGCACCCGGCGCCGAAATCGCAAAAAGTTGCGGCGTATTTTGATGTCGGCGCACCACCAACATTTCCATTTTCTTGGGATGCCAGCTGGCAAATCCGGTCGGCTTGTATTCCGTGTAACGCGCCACCTCAGCAGCCAGCGACGCAGGTACAGGCGGCACCGCATCAAGCACCAGTGCGGCAGGCGGCGCAAGTAGCGCGACCGCAGGCTCTTGCGCCTGCGTGGCAAGCGCGAAGATTGCGCCGAGCGCAACCAGCCAATGCGTGGATGCACGGGCAATAAATTTAGATGTCATGGTGATTCGCTTTCATCGCAATCAAAAGAAGGGCGAATGATTACACAAAATAATTTCTGCCGTGCTCAAAACCGAAAATGCCAGTTGGTGCTGACAACACACCGTCAAAAATCTCCAATTCAGTCCCCACCAAACACCCCGCCTATCACACCACCGAGCACACTGCCCTCCTCGCCACCTTTGCCACCACCGCCTTTGCTCACTGGCGCTGCAGCGAAGATGCGTGAGGCCAAGCGGGCGAAGGGTAATGATTGCAACCATAGCGTTCCCGGCCCGCGCAGCACGGCGAAAAATAATCCTTCGCCGCCAAACAGTGCGGTCTTTACACCGCCGACAAATTGAATGTCGAAATCGACGCTCGGCGTGTAGGCCACCACGCAGCCGGTATCTACGCGCAGCGTTTCGCCCGCTGCAAGTTGGCGCTCTATCACCATGCCGCCGGAATGCGCGAAGGCCATGCCGTCGCCATCGAGTTTTTGCATGATGAAACCTTCACCACCGAAAAATCCGGTGCCGATTTTTTTCTGGAAGGCGATGCCTAGCGACACGCCTTTGGCCGCACACAGGAAGGCATCCTTTTGGCAGATCATCGTGCCGCCGTATTTGGTCAAATCGAAAGGAATAATTTTGCCGGTGTAAGGTGCGGCAAAGGCCACGCGTTTTTTGCCTTGGCCGTTGTGGGTGTAGACCGTAGTGAACATGGATTCGCCGGTTATCAGTCGCTTGCCTGCGCCGACCAATTTGCCAAAGAAACCACCTTGATCGGCCGACGCGTCGCCGAACACCGTGGTCATTTCTATGCCTTCTTCCATGTACATCATGCTGCCCGCTTCGCCTATTGCCGCCTCGCCGGGGTCGAGTTCGATTTCGACGAACTGCATGTCATCGCCGTAGATGAAATAGTCAATAACGTCCATTGCCATGATGTCACTCCGGATTCGGTTGGAAAGGCTGCAAAGCATACCGCAGCCTTGATGCGTGTAGTCTGTCGATGTGTGCTGACTGCCGCAAACAATCAAGGTAAATCGAAAAGGAAAACTCGCTATGCAAAACGCCACGTGGTACTCCAATTTCGCCAAATCCACGGCGCATTTTTGTGGTCGCCCACGGGTCTTCGCGATTGCCGTCGGAGTGATATTGATTTGGATATTGACCGGTCCGCTTTTCAGCTTCAGTGACACCTGGCAACTGGTGATTAACACCGGTACCACCATCATTACTTTTTTGATGGTATTCCTGATTCAGAACACACAAAACCGCGACACCGAGGCGATACAGGTGAAGCTCGATGAACTCATCCGTGCGACCCAAGGTGCGCACAACGCGCTGCTCGATCTTGAGGAATTGGAACAAGAATCCTTGCACGAATTCAAGCTGAAATATCAAAGCTTGGCACGCGCGGCGCGGGAACAATTGTCCCGTGGTGTGGTCGACACCGACACGCCAGAAACTTGAGTTTGCGTGCTTAAGTCTCCACGCGAAAAAACCGCCGTATGCGCGAAAGCACGCTGCGCATTTCCACTTGCTGCGTTTCCGATTTGACGATTTGATGCAGCGCCGAATCGTTGGTTTTATGACGGGCATCGATTAGCTCGGCAATGCGTTCGACCAGCGCCGGATTATGCGCAAAGATGCCGGCCATGGTGTCCTTGTTGACCACGAATAACACCGTCGGTTCGGTGGTTCGCACGTTCGCAGAACGCGGCTCGCCGGTGAATAACGACATCTCGCCAAGGCAATCGCCCGGCCATAGTCTGCCGACGACAACGGGGCCGTCGGACTTGTCGATAGTGACTGCCAAACCGCCTTCCGAGACCACAAACATGCTGTCGCCAGGCTCGCCCGCCTGGAGCAATTGATGCCCGGTTTGTAAGCGCAAAGTCTGCACCTCAGCAGCCACTGTCGCCAAATCATTGGGTGGAAGGATAGAGAGAAAACGTACGCTACCGAGCATCGCCAATCGCGCTTGCGGCTGGTCGATGTGATGCGTGCTGACGTTAGCCGGCGGAGCGACATCGGTATGCTGCGTGCGCACCACCGGAATGCCCGCTGCCTTGAGAAATTGCAAGGCGTTGACCAACACGAGATGATTCACTTTCACTGGCGAAATGCTGCCTGCATCGATGCAATACAGCAAACGGAAATTGATGCCGCCATCCTTAATCGAACTGATGCGGACATAGGGTGCAGGGCTGCTGGCAATGGCACCTTCGTGCGCGGTCTTGTTCAGCGCGCCTTGCAACACCGCGCGAATGCGCACTTCGTCGTGCTCTGCACCGAGATCAATGCCGGAACCAAATTCCGTCCAGCGTGTGGGCCTTGAGCGATTGACGATGACCAGATTGGCGAACTCGCCGTTGGGAATCAGAATGATGTTTTCCGCACGATCAGCGAACACCACTGTGCGCCATGCAATCTCCAATAATTTGCCGGACATATCACGACCACGATGTTGAAAATCCAACCATTCACCGACGCTAATCGAGCGATCCAATTGCAAGGCGATGCCAGAAAAAATGTCGGCGACCAAACCACGCAAGGCAAAACCCAGCACCAAACCAAGCACCCCGGACGCACCCAAAATGGTGGTCAGCGATTGATGAAAAACCAGATTGATGGCCGCTGCGATGAGCACGGCGTAAATCAAAAAACTGGCGATTTGCAAGGCGAGACGCGGCAGGCGCGTGACAATTTTGCCGCCCACATTTTGGCTGGCCATCGCCCACATGATGTGATCGACCATCGCCGCGAAAACCACGAATTGGAAGAACGGGAGAAGGTCGCCCCACAAAAATCCGGCCTCTTCGCGCCCTGCTGCCAGCCAACCCAAAGCGAAACCCAAAAACGTCGAAGCGCAAATTGCTGCGACGATATTAAGTGCAGCGATGAACAAAAATTTTGCTGAATTTAGTTTGTGCATAGTGTTCGTTGTAATAATTTTCGCGCCGCGATTGCGGCGACGAATTCAAGCGATTTTGTTGGTCGATTTACTTCTCTCTCCCGCGAGGGAAGAGGGAGCAAGGCTGATCAAAGCGACCCGCCAGTTGGTGCTGGTGTGGAGTGGCGGCTTTGCACAGCCGCCCCGTTATGCAGGCACAAAGCCGTGCTTCGCGAAACCCCTGCTTCGCCGCCCTCACCACACCCGACAGCGTTTTTCCGCGACCATAGCTTGCCCGGCTTTGCAGGCAAACGCTTGCTGGAATTCCGGCATGTTAACCATCAAGCCATTGACACGATATTTGCCCGGTGAATGCGGATTGGTGAGCGCGCGATCACGCAAATCTTCGGGGCGATTGTTTTCGCAAGCCCATTGTGAATAGCCGACGAAAAAACGCTGCTCGGGTGTTAGGCCGTCGCGCGTTTCCAATTTCTTGTCGGCTACTTCCATTTTCCACGCCATCCAGCCCAGCA
>JANYAW010000064.1 GCA_025361105.1 Rhodocyclaceae bacterium
GAAAACTTGAAAGCCAAGCTTGCGCTAACTGGATTTGACGCGGCGGTTCAAGAAGTCGACATCCCTAACAAAGGCACGATGCAACGTGTTCGCGTCGGCCCATTTGCCAATGCCGCAGAAATGAATGCGGCGCGTGAGCGCCTATCGCAAGCGGGCATTGCGGGCACAGTGATCAAACAAAAACCTTAGTTGTTGCGGCTGAATCAGTTAGGCAAATTTCCGCCAACGCCGCGACCGGCGTGATGATGCGAAACATGCCGGATTGCTTTAAGCGACGCGCCAGTTTCAGCAGTGCTTTGTCGCTGGTGATTAAGTATTTGGCACCGCTGTCGCGAGCAAGCTCCAAGAATTTCTGATCGTCGGCGTCGGTACATCGAGGAAGCAAAACTTTCGTCGTGGACTGTGCTGGTGCGCTAGTTGCGCCTGCCACGTTTTGATATGCCGTGAGTGCGGCGATTTGTGTCTCTGCGCTTAGCTTGAACAGTGGATAGTTCAACACGCGCACGAATTCTGCAAGACAAACTTCGTTGGTTACCACTTGCCATCGACCGGCTTCGATGTGGCTACGCAGCGGCGCAAAACGGCTGTCGGCGAATACGTAGAGCGAGACCAATACATTGGTATCGAGTACAACAATCCCATCACTCGATAATTCAGCGGACATAGCCGATGTCTTTGAGCGCTTCGGTAATTTTTTTGGTCAGCAACAGATGCCCTGCAACATTGGGATGCAGGGTGTCGACTTTCAATTTGGATTCTGAAAGTACATCGGGCAGCGCATTTTCTATCAACGGAATTTTGTGCGCATCGGCAATCGGGCGATAAAACTCGGCAGCCGAGAGGCTGCTAAAAACCGCGCTAGCAAGGGAAGGTTTTGGTGCTGCCAACAACACCGCTTTTGCGCCTTTGGCATGAATCAATTCAAGGATGCGATTTAGATTGGCGATGGTTTCTGCTTGCGGCACACGGCGCAACATGTCGTTGCCACCGAGGCTGACGAACACTAGCGTTGGGGCGTGCTCGTCGAGCAATTCGGGCAAGCGCGCAAGCCCACCTGCGCTGGTGTCGCCACTCACGCCGCCGTTGATAATTTCCCAGCCCGTGTTGGCCGCAAGCAGCGCGGGCCATGCTTCTGCGGGCAGCACGCCGTTGCCAGCGGTGAGGCTATCACCAAGCGCGAGTACGCGCGTGCCGCGTGGCAAAGCTTGTTCTGGTGGCTTGCTGCATGCACTAATCGCGCCGATGAGGATGGCGATGATCAGCCAGCGCAGCGTTCTCATTCGGACTTTGCCTTCGCTGGCATCGGGCTGCCGATGTGCGCCATTTTTCTTTGCCCGGCTAGCGCGACTTGTTTTTGTCGTTCGGCCGCAGCGCCTTTTTGCGCGGCGGTTCGAGTGGCGTAGCAGTGCGCGCAAGAAATGCCCGCGACGTAGTGTTCAGACAGCTTGTCGCTTGCTGCCAGCGGGTGACGACAAGCGCGGCAAAATTCATGCTGGCCGTGACTCAATCCATGACCCACAGAAACGCGCTCATCAAACACAAAGCAATCACCTTGCCAGCGACTCTCAGCCTCCGGCACGGTTTCCAAATATTTCAAGATGCCGCCTTCGAGATGAAAGACTTCATCGAAGCCCTGCGCACGCAAATATGAAGTCGATTTCTCGCAGCGAATTCCGCCGGTGCAAAACATCGCCACTTTCGGTTTTGATTTCAGGCGCTCATTATTGTTAACCCACGCAGGAAAATCACTAAAGCTCGCCGTATGCGGATTGATTGCACCGGCAAAACTGCCGATAGCGACTTCGTATTCGTTGCGCACGTCAATCACCAATACTTCGGGATCGTCAATCAAACGGTTCCAATCTTGTGGCTTGACATAAGTGCCGACCATCAATTTCGGATCGACACCCGGCACACCGAGCGTAACGATTTCGCGTTTGAGACGCACTTTCATTCGATAAAACGGCGATGTGGTCGCAATAGCTTCTTTGTGCTGTAAATCGGCCAAACGCGCATCACTGCGCAGCATGGCCAACACGGCGCGAACTCCCGCATCCGGTCCCGCAATCGTGCCATTGATGCCCTCAGCGGCCAGTAATATCGTGCCTCTCACTTGGTGCTGGTGACACGCCGCTAGCAAGGGCTTTTTGAGTTCGGCGAAGTCCGGTAGCGTGACGAATTTGTAAAAAGCGGCGGTGAGAAATTGCGTCATTGACAAGTGCTTTGAAAATGTTAACTTAAGAATTTAACGCCAGACATGACTTCCGACATAGCCCACAATTTTGTCGCTGCCGATTCATCACGCGAGGCGCGATTCGAGCCGACTTTTATCGGCGCGCCGCGCATTTGATGCATGTCTTTTGGCCCGCAATAATCGCCACCCTTGATGTCTTCGCCGAGCGCGGCATACAAAGTCGGTAGCGCGCCATCGCTCGCGTTGTTGAGTACCAGTCCCATCAGCGGCGTAAAGAGGTTCACAAATTTTGGTAAATGTTGCGAAAGATTGGTGGCCGCAACACCGGGATGTGCAGCGACCGAAAGCGTCGCGTGACCAGCCTTGGCAAGGCGGCGATTCATTTCATACGCAAACATCAAGCAGGCGATTTTGCTTTGCCCATAAGCCTCGCGCTTGTTGTAGCCGTTCTTGAAATTCGGATCATCAAAACGAATATTCCCCCAGCGATGCGCCATGCTCGACAAGCTGACGATGCGCGATGATGGTGTCTTGACAATCAGCGGCAAGAGCAGGCCGGTCAAGGCAAAATGACCGATGTAGTTCGCCGCAAACTGACTCTCGAAGCCATCTTCGGACAAGGAAAACGGCGGCATCATGATGCCCGCGTTGTTAATCAGCAAATCAATTTTTGAATAACGCTCAGTGAATGCGGTGGCAAATGCGCGAACCGATTTGAGACTGCTCAAATCAAGCTGCATGCAGGTGACTTTGGTTTTGGGATGCTTCGCCAAAATCGCCGCTTTGGCGGCCTCGGCTTTTTCCATATTGCGGCAGGCCAACACCAATTCGCAGCCCTTGGAGGCAAGCGCCATTGCGGTCTCGAAGCCAAGTCCGATGTTGGCGCCAGTAATCAAGGCCAGTCGACCCTTTTGCGTTGGTGCTTGATCAATTGTCCATGTCATCGCGTTCCTCCTTTTGGCTTATCTGTTCGTTCTGAATTGGAATAGTGATAAGTCTAGCCGAAGCGCTTGGATTCGCTAGTTGGTGCTGGTAGTACGCCGTTGTTGAGTAGAGTCACCTCTTTGTCACCCCCCGTAGACGGGAATCCAGTAGCCAATCAACCGAATTGATCACGAAACCGTCCGAGTTGGGTCTCGGTACGATTCGGACATTGAATAATCAACAATCTACGTCGAATACCCACAAAACAAAAAATCAACGGCGTGTCACCAGCACCAACTGGCGAAATCGAACTCTCCCCATCCTCATCCCAGCCTTCCCCTTGCAGTGGAAAAGGTTATCGTGCGCGGGGAGTACATCAACAACAACCCGCTTTGAAGGCATAATCCAGTCAAACACTCACGATTCATTGGGATATTTCTATGAGCACAACACAGACTTGGGATGGTGTTGACCGTCGTCAGTCGGGCGCTGCTGCTTTTGCCGGGCAGGAGCGGCGGCATCGGATTTTTGTGGCGGCTGAAGGTATCCATGAGGATGTGTTGCATCACGATCCTTTGCTCGATTGTTTGGTTGAGCTGACGCGGATTCATGGTCGCCCTAGTACGCATGCGGCGCTTACAGCGGGCTTGCCCTTGCCTAAGCGTGGGTTGACGCCGTCGCTGTTTGTTCGTTCGGCGCAGCGTGCGGGATTTTCCAGTAAGTTGGTACGGCGGGATTTGGACAAAATCGACGCAGCCTTGCTGCCGGTGATCTTGTTGCTTGAGGGCGACGAGGCTTGCGTTTTGATGCATTGGGATGCGAGCGGCGAGAACGCACGGCTGTTGTTTCCGGACACGGCACAAGGCTCGGTGATGCTTTCGCGCGCGGCGCTTAAGGCGCGCTATGTCGGCATCGCGATTTTTGCGCGGCCACATTTTCGTTTTGATTTGCGCACCCCAGAAGTCGTCAAAGTGGTTCAACGACATTGGTTTTGGGGCGCGGTGATGGCGCAGTTGCCGGTGTATCGCGACATCCTCGCGGCGGCGGCGTTGGTCAATGTGTTTGCGCTGGCGATGCCGGTATTCACTATGAACGTGTATGACCGCGTGGTGCCGAACAATGCGATGGAGACGTTGTGGATGTTGGCCGGAGGTTTGTTTTTGGTGCTGGTGGTGGATTATTTGATTCGACTATTGCGTGGGCATTTTGTGGACATGGCCAGCTCACGCATTGACTTGGAATTGTCGGCGCTGATTATGGAAAAAGTGTTGGGCATGCGCTTGGCGGCACGCCCTGCGTCGGTGGGTTCGTTCGCGGCTAATTTGCGCTCGTTTGAAACCGTACGCGATTTCATTGCTTCCGCCACGGTGACGGCGGTCATTGATTTGCCGTTCGCTTTTTTGTTTTTGGTGGTGATGATGTGGATTTCCTGGCCACTGGTCGCGTTGCCGATTCTTGGCATTATCGGTGTGGTGATTTACAGCTATGTGATTCAACACAAAATGCGCGAGCTGACCGAGACTACTTATCGTGCGTCGGCATTGCGCAATGCGACTTTGGTTGAAAGTTTGACCGCGCTGGAAACTATCAAGGCCAACGGTGCCGAAGGCTTGATGCAGGCAAAATGGGAGAAGACAGCGGCGTTCTTGGCGCGCAACAGTGCGCGGGTGCGCTTGCTCTCGTCATCGGCGATGAACGGTGCCAATACGTTGACGCAATTGGTGAATGTGTTAATGGTGATTGCGGGTGTGTATCTGATTGAAGTGCGCCAACTAACGATGGGCGGACTGATTGCCTGCACCATGCTCGGTGGTCGGGCAATGGCACCTTTGGGGCAAATGGTTGGTTTGTTAATGCAGTTTGAAAACGCCAAGACTTCGCTCGCTGGACTTGAAAAAACCATGACTACGCCGGGTGAGCGTTCAGACGAGAGTTCGTTTGTACATCGCCCGGAAATTCGTGGCGAAATTGAATTTCGCAATGTCAGTTTTGCTTACCCTGGACATCCGCAAGAAGTGTTGCGCAATGTATCGTTTCGGATTAAGCCCGGTGAGCGCGTGGTGGTGCTCGGCCGGGTGGGTTCAGGCAAAACCACATTGCATAAATTGATGTTGGGTTTGTATCAGCCGACCGAAGGCGCGGTGCTGCTCGACGGCGTTGATTTGCGCCAGCTTGATCCGGCTGATTTGCGGCGCAATGTGGGTTATGTCGAGCAGGATACTTTGCTGTTTTTTGGCAGTATGCGCGACAACATTTCATTGCGTGCGCCGTATGCCGACGACTTGGCGATTGTGGCTGCCGCAGCGATAGGTGGCTTGACCGAATTTGTGGATCGGCATCCGCAGGGCTATGACATGATTATTGGTGAGCGCGGCGCATCACTCTCTGGCGGCCAACGTCAAGGCGTGGCGATTGCCCGCGCGGTTTTGCTCGACCCACCGGTGCTGTTGCTGGACGAACCGACCAGCTCGATGGATTTCACTTCCGAGGGGAAGTTCAAAGACAGTCTGCGACATTTTTCCGAGCACAAGACGATGGTTATCGTCACTCACCGCAGTTCGTTAATTGATTTGGCCGAGCGCATGATCGTGATTGATGATGGCAAGATTATTCAAGACGGGTCGCGTCAGCAAGTGATTGAAGCACTGCAAAGCGGCCGTGTCGGGAAGGCGTCGTGAATATCGCCGCACTAATGCAAAAAATATTTGGGTGGCTGGGGCCGATAGGCAGAGGCTTGGAATCGATTCGCCTGCGCGTACAACCTCGGGTGGACAAGCTATTAAAGGATTGGAGAGAAGATCCGAACGTACCTGAGCCGGATTTTGTGCAGGATGCGGACTACTTCATGATTCACCAAGAGCCGCTGCGGGCGCGGATTTTGGTCAAGACGATATTAATTTCAATTGCACTTTTCATCATGTGGACCGCAGTGGCTTTGGTTGATGAAATTACCAAAGGCGAGGGCAAAGTGATTCCCTCCAGCCAGCTTCAAGTGCTACAAAGTATGGACGGTGGAATCGTCGCCGAAATCAATGTTGGCGAGGGACAGGTGGTCGATGCGGGGCAGATTTTATTGCGCGTAGATTCGACGCGATTTGAATCTTCGGTGCGTGAAAATCGCACGCAATATTTGGCGCTCACCACCAAGGTCGCACGCCTGCGTGCCTTGTCCGAAGGCACGGCTTTTGTTCCGCCGCCAGAAGTTGTGGCCGAGGATCCAAAGACGGTGCAAGACGAACAACGTCTCTACGAAACCGCCAAGTCAAATGTCGAAGCGCAAGTCGCGATTGGGCGACAACAATTGGCGCAGCGGCAAGAAGAATTGCGGGAAATGCAAGCCAAGCGCGAGCAGGCGAGTCAAGCGTATGAGCTGACCAAAAAAGAATTGGATGTGACCAAACCGCTTATCAATTCCGGCGCGGTTTCAGAAGTTGAATTGCTTCGCCTTGAGCGCGATACGGGTCGCTTCCGTGGCGAGCGCGATATTGCCGCATCGCAAATTTTGCGCTCGCAATCGGCGGTCAGCGAGGCCTCGCGCAAAGTTGAAGAGATTCAACTCAATGCGCGCAATGAAATCCGCAAGGATTTGGCCGATACGATGGCCAAACTCAATGCCTTTACCGAAGGTGGCGTAGGGCTGGCTGACAAGGTAAAACATGCGGCGGTTCGTTCGCCGGTCAAAGGTACGGTGAAGCGATTATTTGTCAATACGGTTGGTGGCGTGGTGCAACCCGGTCGTGATTTGGTCGAGGTTGTTCCGCTTGATGACGCACTGATTCTGGAGGCCAAGATTGCGCCCAAAGACATTGCGTTTCTGCGGCCAGGGCAGCCGGTGATGGTCAAGTTCACTGCCTATGATTTTTCAACCTACGGCGGCTTGGAGGCCAAGCTGGAACACATCGGCGCGGATTCCATCACCGATGAAAAAGGCAATACTTTTTTCGTGGTCAAAGTGCGCACCTTGAAGCCATCGCTGGGTGCAAATTTGCCGATTATTCCTGGCATGGTGGCCGAGGTTGACATCATCACCGGCCAAAAAAGCATCCTAGAATATTTGCTAAAACCCGTGCTTAAGGCCAAGCAGGCAGCCTTTACCGAGCGCTAAGTTTTATGCCGTCGCGCGCATCGGGTTCCGCTCAGCATTTATTCGTGTCATCCAGCGGCGAAGCCTTATCACGTTGGCTCGAAGCGTTTCCAAAAGCCATGCTGGCGCGGCCAACAGAATTGCGTAAGCGCTCGGAGCTGGTTGCGCGCGCAGGTCTGGTTTGGTTGCACCTTGATCCAGCACTGCCGTGTGTCGAGCAGCTCACCGCGTTGCGAAAAAAAACCGGTACGCTTCGACTCATCGTGCTGGCCAGTGTGCCCGACAACGAAGACGCACTAAAACTTTTTTCGGCCGGCGCCCGCGGCTATTGCAATGCGCACGCCACCGCGGCCAATCTCAAACAAATCGCCAACGTGGTACTCGCTGACGGCTTGTGGATAGGCGAGTTGCTAATGAAACGCTTGGTGGTCGCGACCACCAGTGCGTTCTCTCAAGTCTCCACCAGCGCAACGCCAACAAAGGCGGCGGTGGATTTGCAAATGCTCACCGCGCGCGAAAAGGAAGTCGCACGTGCTGTTGCCAGTGGTTCGAGCAACAAAGAAATCGCCCGCGCGCTAAACATCACCGAACGCACCATCAAAGCTCACGTCAGCGCAATTTTTCAGAAATTGGGTGCGCGCGATCGTCTGCATTTATCCTTGATTGTGAACGGGCATCGAACTGCGTAGACTGACTTTCTAATGGCTGCGAAACAGGGAATTCGCAAAGCAGTGCTTTGCGCCTGTGTGTAGCGGGTCGGCTGTGCAAAGCCGACACTGCACAACCAGCAGCAACTGGCGGGTGCTGACCTGTACTGTCCTTTAGGACAATAGCCGTCATCTTGATGAAGCACTAAAGTCACGAGCATCCCATTGCTCTAGACGGAAATTCATCATGGCTGATACAGAACGCGACATCATTGGCAAAGTTTCAAAGCTAACCGGCAAAGCTTTCGCCAAAAGCTCCAACGGTGAGTTGCGCGAACTCCAAATCGGTGATCCCGTGTATGAAGGTGATGTGGTGTCGACACCGCCCGGTGCCAAGGTCGAGCTGGCCTTTAACAATGGTAGCGCTTATTTTGTTCGTGACAATGAGTCGGTCACGCTGGATGGCATGGTGTTCGGCGATAGAGCGGTGGAGTCGGTTGATGGGGCACTTAGGGGGCGACCAGGTGATCTTGACGAACTGACCCGTGCGATTGAGGAAGATGGGCGGATTGATGAACTGCTGAACGAAGTCCGATCTGCCGGAACGACGGGTATCACTGACCAAGGGCATTCCTTTGTGCAGTTGCTGCGTATCGTCGAGGGAGTTACGCCGCTTGGGTTTAACACTACTGGCTTTGGCGTTGGGCAAACGGATGAAATCCTTCACAGCGTCCAGTTGCCACGCATCGTCGAGGGAGTCACGCCGCTTGGGTTTAGCACCACCGGCATCACTGCTGGGCAAACGCAAGAAATCCTTCACAGCAGCGAGACGACTACCGACGTAAAACATATCAACCCGGACAACACGCCAGCGGTGTTGGGTAGCGCCAGCGTGAATTTGGTGGAAGCCAATGGTGTACTTTCGGCGAGCGGGACGCTGACCATTTCCGATGTCGACAGCCCCGCAGTTTTTACCGCGCTGTCCAGCGTCGCGGGCA
>JANYAW010000087.1 GCA_025361105.1 Rhodocyclaceae bacterium
ATGTAGGCAAAGTACGATAACGCAGAGTATTGAACAACAATGTTCAATACTTTACATTATTAATCATTTATGTCAATATATTTATTAAATTGACAAATATTGGACAATACTGTTCAATACAGCTCTGATTGAACAATCTGACGGAGCATGCCGTGGAAGCTGCAAAGGAACTCTCCAAGGAAGCCATGAATCCGGCGCTCAAACGCATACATCGCGCAGCGCTGAGTTTGTTTGCCGAAAAGGGCGCTGGTCAAGTCAATGTTAGTGAGCTCGCTCAGGCAGCCGGCGTGGCACGAGGCACGATATACAACAATCTGAACTCTACCGACTTGTTGTTTGAGCAGGTGGCCAGCCAGCTCGAAGCCGAAATGCACCAGCGCATAGCAAAAAGTTTCGATTTGGTCACTGATCCGGCACAACGGCTGTCCATTGGCATACGCTTTTTCATCCGCCGCGCCCACGAGGAACCGGAATGGGGACGATTTTTTGTTCGCTTCGCATTCAGCACTCTGGCCTTGCGCAGTTTATGGACTGGCCAACCCGCACTGGATTTGAAAAATGGTTTGGATCAGCAACGTTACACGTTTCCTCGCGAACAACTCGCGACAGTGCTGGCGATGGCTTCGGGCAGTGTCTTGGCCGCGATGGTGCTGGTGCTTGAGGGCCATAAGACATGGCGCGAGGCTGGTTCTGATACCGCCGAACTAATATTAAAAGCGCTTGGCATCGAGAACGCCGAAGCGCGCGCACTGTCAAGACTGGAACTGCCACCGTTACCAGCGATTGACTAGCACCATGCAGTCGCGTGCGCAGAACACGGCGATGTGTAATTGAGGTGGCATAAAAAACCCGACGCACTTATCGTTGCGTCGGGTTTTTGCTATCGTTTGAATCTGCTATTTCAACTGGTCATTCAACAAGCCCAGAATCTTGCGCGCTGTCTCGGATTTATCGACGCCACCTTCACGTGTTACGACTTGCACCACGCTGTTTTCCCCAGTACCTTTGACGTTGATGCGATATTGAATGTCGGATGCCGGTCGAGTGTTTTTGGTATCGTCCGAACGCCAAAACGCGAGCTTGGAAAAGAATCCGCCTTCAGATTTTTTGCCCACATCGACATCGGGATCAATGTAGCGCACGTAGTACAAGCCCTGTGTGCGGTCACGATCTTCCACCGTGAAGCCGACCCGATCAAGCGCCAGACCGACACGTCGCCATGCACGATCAAAGCTCTCTGCGACCGTTAGTGCACCCGCACCATCTGCCGCGCGGGTCAGCTTGGCGCGCTCCGGTGCGGCAGCTTTATCGACCAATGCGGCGGCGCGAATTTCGTCGGTGCCAAGGCGCACCATCAGGCGACGCAACATCTCGGCTTCGAGTTCGGTATCAGCCGGGCGGGGTTGCCAGCGGGTCTCGCTCTTGCCTTCGCTGATGTAAATCTCATACATACCACGATGGCTGATGTAGATTTCAACCGTACCCGGCTCGATGCCTTTTTCGAGACGGGTGCGGAACTTGTCGCGCTCCGGTGTCGAATAAGCGCTGTCGAACACTTTGCTCAAGCTATTGCGGATAAAGTCTTGTGGCAACTTGGCGCGATTTTCCGCCCAGTCGGTTTCGATAATGCCCGCCTCGGGCAGTTCAATGTTCACCAGAAAACCAGTCTCGATCCAAAAATCTTTGATGTTCGGCCAGAGCTGCTCTGCCGTACCAGGCACGACCAACCAACGTTGCGTCCCTGCACGTTCGACGCGCATTTTTTCGACTTGCGGAAGGATGCCTTGTAGGCCTGGCGCGACCTTGGCGCCACGCTCGCTCGAATACGCCGAGAAGGTTGCGCTGCCTTTGGGCGACGTATCCGGCACTGCGTAACGCTCGTCGCTGCTCGGTTGGGTCAAGTCGGGCGGGATTTCCAAGGTTGGCAGTTTGGCACCGGCGGCGGATTTGTATTCAATCTTTTTCGATTCCATCAAGGTTCCGCTGCAAGCGGCCAACAGGGTGGCGGCCAGCAAGCTGGGCAGAACTGGAGTGATTTTGGTGAGCTTCATGCAAATCCTTGTGCAAGTGTTTCGGTAAATGTTAAACGGCGTGAAACGGCGTAAGTAAAACTGTGATCTTGATGCAAAACTAAATTTCGATAGCGTATTAGACAACACCCGCGTCCTGCATCGCGATACGAATCAACGCATGATAGTCGGCAGACAGCGGCGTGAGTGGCAAACGAATGCCAGCGCCGATCAAGCCCAATTGCGCCACCGCCCATTTGACCGGAATTGGATTGGCCTCAACAAACAAATGACGATTGAGTGCAAGCAAGCGGAAATTGATATCACGCGCACGCGTCCAATCACCAGCACGTGCTGCGGCAAACATCTCGGCCATCAATTTCGGCGCGACGTTGGCGGTCACCGAAATCGAACCGCGACCACCGAGCAAAGTCAGCGCCAAAGCAGTTGCATCGTCGCCGCTATACACCGCAAAATTATTGGGCGCTCGTTTGAGCAAATCGGTGCCACGTTCGATATTGCCGGTGGCATCTTTTATCCCGACAATGCGTGGCACTTGAGCTAACCGCAAAGTCGTGTCGTTGCTCATATCAGCCACCGTGCGCCCCGGCACGTTGTACAAAATCATTGGCAGATCGACTGCTTCGGCAATCGCTTTGAAGTGGCGATACAAGCCTTCTTGCGTCGGTCGGTTGTAGTACGGCACCACCGACAAATGCGCATCCGCGCCAGCATCTTTGGCGAAGCTGGCGAGCGCAATCGCCTCACGTGTGGAGTTCGCGCCGGTGCCGGCGATGACCGGGATTCGTCCAGCAATTTGCTTCACCGCTGTCGAAATCAACAAGCAATGCTCTTCGACATCGACCGTCGGCGATTCGCCGCTGGTACCAACCACCACCACGCCATCGGTACCTTGCGCGACATGCCAATCGAGCAGCGCACGAAAGCGCGGCAGATCGAGCGCGCCATCATCCAACATCGGCGTCACCAGCGCGGGGATTGAACCTTGAATTATTTTAGCCATAATGAAATTTTAACAATTGAATTGAGTCGCGAGGGCAAAAGCGACAAAGAACCACTAAAGGCCAGCCAAAGTTTTGATATGCACCACTGCGCTACGCCCCAAAGCCGATAGCGCGTAGCCACCTTCCAGCATCGACACAATCCGCCCTTGCGCGAATTCGTCGGCCACTTGCATGATTTGTTCGGTGACAAACGCGTAGTCGGACTCCAGCAAGCCCAAAGACGCCATATCGTCCTCATAATGCGCGTCGAATCCGGCAGAAATGAAAATCATCTGCGGCTGAAATGCACGCAATCGCGGTAGCCAAATCTCAGTAACGATGCGTCGAAATTCTTCGCCACGCGTCCCTGCCTTGACCGGCACATTGCACATATTGGCGGCGGGATTTTCGGTGCCGCAATAGGGATAAAACGGATGCTGAAAAATACTCACCATCAACACCCGCTCGTCGTTGGCGAACACGTCTTCCGTGCCATTACCGTGATGCACATCAAAATCAACAATCGCCACCCGCTGCAAGCCCCACGCATCCAAAGCATGACGCGCAGCGACCGCCACGTTACTAAAAAAACAAAATCCCATTGCCCGATCTCGTGTCGCATGATGACCCGGCGGACGCACCGCGCAAAACGCGCTGGCGACATCGCCGCGCATCACCAAGTCGGTGGCCAAGCAACCCGCTCCGGCGCTACGCAAAGCGGCATTCCAAGTGCCGGGGCACATCGCGGTGTCTGGATCCAGATGCACGATTCCCTGCGCCGGACGCTGGCTTTCAAGCTGATCGATGTAGCTGCGCGGATGCACCCGTTCGAGTTGCTCGCGCTCGGCCAATGGCGCGTCGTGAAATTGCAGGCAGGCATCCAGTCCCGACGCAATCAGTCGATCTTGAATCGCGTCCAAACGCTCAGCGCATTCAGGATGGTGCGCGCCCATGCTATGCAGGTGGCAGTCCTTATGGCTGATGAAAGCAGTGGGCAAACCAGTGGCGCTCATTCAATGACATACAATTGCGGCGAAGCCTTGCATTATCCCTCAATCCCTGCCCTCGCGAGTGCGTCAGCACTGCCCTTTACACCATGCAACAACTTCCTGCACTGACCGCGCTGGGCGATGTCGTCCGGTCTGCAAATCGTGTCATCCTTGGCAAAGACAAAGCGATAAAACTCGCGCTGGCTTGCCTGCTGGCACGGGGACATTTACTCATCGAGGATTTGCCCGGCGTAGGCAAAACTACCCTCGCTCATGTGCTCGCGCGCCTGCTCGGGCTTGACTTCCAGCGCGTGCAATTCACCAGCGATATGCTGCCCGCCGACATCGTTGGTGTGTCGGTATTTGATCGCGACAGCGGTAGTTTTCGTTTCCATCCTGGACCGATTTTTACCCAAGTGGTGGTCGCCGATGAAATCAATCGTGCCACACCAAAAACGCAAAGTGCCTTGCTCGAAGCGATGGAAGAACGACAAGTCACGGTGGAGGGCGCAACGCGTCCCTTACCAGAACCATTTTTTGTTATCGCCACGCAAAATCCGGCGCATCAAATCGGCACCTTTCCATTACCCGAATCGCAACTTGATCGTTTCCTGATTCGCATCGAACTAGGCTACCCCGACCCTGCTGCCGAGCGCGAACTTTTGGCCGGTGAAGATAGACGCACCATGCTCGCCGCATTGCCTGCCTGCATGACCCCGGCGCAGTTAATCGAATTGCAACAAGCCACCAGAAAAATCCATGCCGCACCGGCCTTGATTGACTACGTTCAAGCCATCGCCGCATACACCCGTGCTGCGCCCGATTGGCATGCCGGTTTGTCGCCTCGCGCGGCACTCGGATTGCTCGCCGTGGCACGCGCTTGGGCTTTGCTTTCAGGGCGCGATCATGTATTGCCGGAAGACGTGCAAATTGTGCTGCCGGGTGTCGTTGAGCATCGCTTGCGACCGGTTGATGATCGAACGAGAGTTGGTGCTGGTGACACGCCGTCAAAGCTTATCGAGGCGGTGCCGCTGCCCTAATTGCCTGCGGATTTTTGACCGTTTTTTTACCAATGTCAGCCGCCACTTTCCGCTCCCGCATGCACGGCGAGGCCACACGTCTCTCAGCCTTGGCCGACACCGCCAGCCTGCGCCAACGCTTGCATTTGCGCTTTGTGCGTTGGGCCTTGCGGGTGCGCGCGCCAGAACCTTCGCCGATTATTTTGGGTCAGCGGCGGGTTTATACCGTGCCCACGCGGGGTGGTTTTGCCTACGCGATTGGGATGGTGGTGATCTTGCTCGGCGCGATGAATTACAACTTGAACCTCGGTTATGCCCTGGTTTTTTTGTTGGCCGGCATGGGCGTGGCGACCATCTTGCATACCTTTCGCAATCTGGTGCAATTGAGCTTGCGACCCGGTCGTGCCGAGCCGGTTTTTGTCGGCGAGGTCGCGCATTTTGAAGTCGTGCTCGGCAATGAACGTAATGAACTGCGCCCGAATTTGCGTATGTGGTTATTTGGCAGCGACGACTCGGATGCCGTAGAAATTGACGCGCCGCCAAGCGCCAGCGCGACCGCCGTTTTGATGATTGCCACCACCCAACGTGGCTGGTTGCGACTGCCCGCGGTGACTATCGAAACGACTTGGCCGCTCGGTTTGGTTCGCGCCTGGAGCTATGCCGCGCCTGATATGTGCTGCCTGGTTTATCCCGCACCTGCAGCGAGTGCGCCGCCACTACCCTATGGTGGCGAAACGGCACAAGGCGCAACGCGCGACGGTAGCGGGCGGGATGATTTTTCCGGATTGCGCGATCATCAATTGGCCGATCCTCCGCGTCATGTCGCGTGGAAAGCGGTGGCACGGCAGGACAATGGACCCTTGCTGACCAAACTTTTTACCGGCGCATCGGCGCAGCGCATTTGGTTGGATTGGGATAGTTTGCCGATGGGAATTGATACCGAACAATGCTTATCGATACTGGCACGCTGGATGCTCAACGCGGAAGCAGCGGGACTATCGTGGGGCGTTCGGCTACCCTCGTTTAGGCTCGATCCCGACATGGGCAAAGCGCAACTCGCGGCGGGCTTACGCGCACTGGCCTTATTTGGCAGCAGCGTTGGCAACGCCGATGAAATGACCAACCATGGCGCGCGATAAACGTCCCGTCAGCCAGCGGCAAACCTGGTGGTTGCTAGCCGCCGCCTTGTCGGCTTTCTTGCCTTTGTCGAGTTTGCTCTCGCCTTGGTTGGCAATCTCGGCAACGGCAGTCATGTTGCTACGCGGCTGGATGACATGGCGACAGTGGCGGCTACCACCGAAATTCATTTTGATATTACTCACCATCGCCGCCACCGCCGGAGTGATTGTCGAATATCGCACCATGTTCGGCCGCTTGCCGGGGGTCGCTTTGTTGTCGGCATTTCTTGCGCTCAAACTGCTCGAATTGCGTGGCGCGCGTGACGCGATGGCAGTGGTTTTGCTGTGCTATTTCCTCGTCCTCACGCAGTTCATGTTTACTCAATCCATTGCCACCGCCTTGATGGCCTGCGCGACAGTTTTGATTACCACGGCCACCCTCGCCGCCGCCACCGACGACCGGCCCGCACCGGCACTTTTGCTGCGCCGAGCCGGTGTGTTGTTGGTGCAAGGTTTGCCGTTCATGCTGTTATTGTTCGTACTATTTCCACGCGTGCAAGGCCCCTTGTGGGGATTGCCGCAAGATCGCACTTCGGCTGTCTCCGGCTTGTCTGACAACATGTCGCCGGGCAGTATTGCGCAACTCTCACAATCCGACACGATTGCTTTCCGGGTGCAATTTGACGGCACACCGCCAGCGCAACATATGCTGTATTGGCGCGGTCCGGTGATGCCCGCCTTTGATGGTCGCAGTTGGCGCGTCACGCGTTTTAGTGCAGTGCGCACAGTGCCGCCGTTTCACGTCACCGGGCCAAAACAAGACTATGAAGTGACGCTTGAACCATTAGGCAAATCGTGGATTTTTGCGCTCGACTTTCCCGACAAATTGCCACCTGATAGCGCCTACACTGAAGACTTGCAACTGCTCAGCCGCCAACCGATACGAGCACGCATGCGCTACACCATGAGTGCGTTTCCCGAGACCTCAGTTGGTGCTGACAACACGCCGTCACTAATTGTCGAAGCACTTGAATTACCAAGCGGCGGCAATCCACGCACGCGCGAAGTGGCAGCAAAGTGGCGAGAAAAATACGGCGATAACTCCGAAGCGATTGTCGCCGAAGCCGAGAACTTTTTTCTGCGCCAACTGCTTTCCTACACACTCAACCCGCCGCTGCTTTCTGAAGACGTGATTGATGGGTTTTTGTTCGATAGCAAACGCGGATTTTGCGAACATTTCGCTTCCGCATTCGCTTTTGCGCTGCGCGCCGCTGGCGTGCCAACACGCATTGTTGCCGGCTACCAAGGCGGCGAAATCAATCCGGTCGACGGACTGCTGGTCGTTCGCCAATATGACGCACATGCATGGACCGAAGTTTGGTTGAAAGACAAGGGCTGGGTGCGCTTCGACCCCACTGCAATCTCCGCCCCGCGCCGCATCGCCGATAACTTCGCCGCCGCTGCACCGGAGGGCGAATCGCTGCCATTTTTGGCGCGCAGCGACATGGCTTGGTTGCGCGATATTCGCAATCAAATGGAGGCGGCGACCAACGTATGGAATCAATGGGTACTTGGCTACACGCCGCAACGTCAGCGCGAATTTCTGCAAGGCTTGGGCTTCAAAACGCCCGATTGGCAAGAGATGACCGCAGCGCTGGCGGCCTTGTGCGGTATGGTTTTGCTGCTGCTCACCGGGTGGATTCTGTACATCCGCAAAAAGATTGCTCCGGCCGTCCGGCTATGGAATAAATTCACCGCACGATTGGCCAAACGCGGCGTGCAATGGCAAGTCTGGGAAGACCCGTTGGTGTTCGCCGAACGCGCCGCGAGCGACCTGCCCGCGCATGCAGAAAGCATTCGTCGCATCGCCAGCGATTACGCCAATTTGCGCT
>JANYAW010000138.1 GCA_025361105.1 Rhodocyclaceae bacterium
CGGCGGCGAACGGCAGCAGAAACCAGCCGACGCTTGCCGCCGGGACGGCGAATCTTCCGTCGCAGGGAACCGGTTCGGCCTTCAGCGACGTAAACGTCCATATTGAGCCATCGCGTCAGTCGGTGAGTTTTGTGCAGGTCGCCGCGAAAGAGAAGTTTGAGGTTTTGGCCCATCGTGTTGCGGAGCGGGGGCCCGCGCCCAAGCGTGTGCATACTTTAGTGACGACGCGACAAGGTGGCGCGAGCCGCGCGCCGTGGGCGAGTTTTAATCTTGGTGAGCGTGTCGGCGATGACCCTGTAGCGGTTGCCGAAAATCGTCGAAGCTTGCAAGTGCATTTGCCGGATGAACCTAAATGGCTAAAACAAGTGCATGGCACTAGGTGTGTTGATGCCACGCTGGTCACGTCGCCAACTGAAGCCGACGCGAGTTTTACGCGGCAGCCCCGCATTGTCTGTGCGGTACAAACTGCCGACTGTTTGCCAGTGTTCTTTTGTGACGACGATGCGAGTGTCGTTGCTGTTGCTCACGCCGGTTGGCGCGGTCTTGTCGCAGGTGTGCTCGAATCCACGGTGCATTCAATGCAAGTGAACCCTGCCCAGTTGTTGGTTTGGCTTGGCCCTGCGATTGGGCCGAATAAGTTTGAAGTCGGCGGCGAAGTTCGCGCTGCATTCATGGCGCACGATGCGCAAGCCTCTCAGGCTTTTGTGCCGACAGCAAATGGTAAATTCGATGGCAAATGGCTGGCAGATATTTATGCGCTGGCGCGAATGCGATTGGCAGCAGTTGGCATACAGCGGGTCACCAGCACCAACTGGTGTACCGTGACGCAGGGGGATAAATTTTTCTCTTATCGCCGCGACGGCGTGACAGGTCGCATGGCGAGTTGCATTTGGTTGGAATGAATCGCTAGTGCGGGTTTTCGTTGAGCGATTCGGCGGACGCTTCTGGCTCAGTCGAATTTCCCATCTGCTCAAGCTGCCGGCGCGCATGCCGTCGTTTTGGTGTGCCAAAAACCCATAACAGCAAGGCCAACGGCAAGATGCCGTAGAACACTAGCGTCAATACGCCGGCGACCAGATTGGGTTCTGTCGCAGCCATCAAGATCGTGATGTAGGCCCAAGCAATAGCGATGATGTACATGCGGGAATTTTATCCAGCTTGTAAAAAAATGCCTTGGAATCTCCTCTTCCGCCGCGCTTGAGCCAGGCTTATGATGCAGGCACCAATCATTAATCACTCCACATCAATCAAAATCGTACGGAGAATCTTATGCCTTTACATCTCGCCCAAGCCCGTCGCCCAGCGCCGGCTTTGTGGGACAATCCGATGGGCACCGACGGATTCGAGTTTGTCGAATACACAGCACCGGATCCGAAGCAACTTGGCGCATTGTTCGTTCAACTCGGCTTCAAAGCTGTCGCCAAACATCGCTCGAAAGATGTCACTCTTTATCGTCAAGGTGAAATCAATTTCATCGTCAATGCCGAGCACGACAGCTTCGCGCAATCGTTCGCCCGCGTGCATGGCCCATCGGCTTGTGCGATGGCGTTTCGGGTGACTGATGCCAAGGCCGCGTTTGAACGAGCACGCAGCCTCGGTGCCGAACCGCACATGCAGCAATACGGTGCGATGGAATTGCAAATTCCGGCGATAAAAGGTATCGGCGGTTGTCCGGTTTATCTAGTCGATCGCTACGGCGGCTCGTCGATTTACGACGTGGATTTTGTGGCGCTTGATGATGAAGTTGAGCATCATGGATTCGGCCTGACTTATATCGATCATTTGACACACAACGTACATCGTGGGCGCATGAGTGTGTGGGCGAATTATTACGAGAAGTTATTTAATTTCCGCGAAATTCGTTACTTCGATATCGAAGGCAAACTGACCGGACTGAAGAGCAAGGCGATGACCAGTCCGTGCGGACAAATCCGCATTCCGATTAACGAATCGTCGGATGACAAAAGCCAGATTGAGGAATTCCTCCACGCCTATCAAGGCGAAGGCATACAACACATTGCACTGGGCAGCGACGATATTGTGGCAACGGTCAAAGCAATGGCCGCCAATGGCATTAAATTTTTGGATACGCCCGACACCTATTTCGACCAGATTGACCAGCGCGTG
>JANYAW010000164.1 GCA_025361105.1 Rhodocyclaceae bacterium
TGATGAAGAATTTGTCGATGCAGTTGTAAATCCTTTACGGCACGTCGCGCCAACATGGTGATCACGCCTTGTGGAAAATAAGGCGGCTTGGACATCACCACATCAATAAGCTTTTGGTAATCATCCTCATGCTCAACCAGCAGCGGAATCTTGCCCTTGGCGGCATAGGTTTTCATCATTTCGGATTGATGTGCGGCAAAGGTGCCGGCGGCATCAAGCAGCCAAACACTGGCGACCATCTCGGGGTAAGTTGCAGCAAATTGCGCGACGATAAATCCCCCCATCGAATTGCCACCTAGGTGCACCTGCTTGATATCGAGTTGGACAAGGATGGCGTGCAAGCGCTTGACTTGGTCGCTGACGCCATAGAGCACGCCAATGTCACGCGTGGCCTCGCCAAAGCCCGGCAAGTCGATACTGATAACGTGATAGTTAGCCTTGAGGTGGCGGGCAATTCGGGTGAAGTGATCTTTATCTGCACCAAAGCCGTGAACCAGTACCAGCGGTTCGCCGGTTCCCGCTTCCAGATAGGGAATCTTGAAGCCGCGAATCCGCAAGCTCTTCAATTGCACGCCAGCACGCCGCCGCTCGGCACCGAGCGCCCAGCCAGCCATTTTTTCTGGAGACATGCGGGCGTAAACCAAAAAACCCACCAGCAACAAACTGGCCAGAAACATGCCAATAACCACCATACCTTGTAACGAAAACATTTGTGGTACTCCAATTGAAAATCAATCAGGTTTTCACTTGCGAGCGAGCGTCAAACCAAGTGTCGAGCTTCGCGTCATGCAAGGATGCGAGTAGCATATCAATCGCTCGCGACAGGCCTCATCTTACCGCAGGGCGGTGTATTTGATGGCGCACACGTGACGGCGTGTCACCAGCACCAACTGGTGAATCGTGATTATTGCTTGCGCATCAAAGTGCTTTTGCCAAATAGCGATTCGATCAAATCGACTGCCAGCTCGGCGGTGCGATTTCGTTCATCGAGTGCCGGATTGAGTTCCATCACGTCCAGCGAAGCCAGCAATCCGGTATCGGCAATCATCTCCATACACAGCTGGGCTTCACGATAACCTGGTCCACCGCGCACGGTGGTACCGACACCGGGTGCAATATCGGGGTCGAGGAAATCGACATCAAAACTCACATGCAAATGGGTTTGTTCGTCGATGCCCATCAGCGCATTTTCCATCGCGACACGCATTCCCATCTCGTCGATATAGCGCATATCGAAAACTTCCAAATCCATCTCATGTACAAATTTTTTCTCGCCGGCATCGACGCTGCGAATACCGATTTGGCGGATTGATTTGGCATCAATCGCCGGAACATGTCCGCCGATTTCGATAAGTGCCTGTGGACCGTGGCCGCACAAACAGGCGACGGGCATACCGTGGATATTGCCGCTGGGAGTGAGCACGCTGGTGTTGAAATCGGCATGGGCATCGAGCCACAGAATGCGAAGTTTCTTGCCGACATTACGGCAATGTCTTGCTACGGCACTAATCGATCCGATTCCCAAGCAATGATCGCCGCCCAGCAAAATCGGCAAATGTCCTTGTTCAAGTGCCGCATGTACGGCGGTGTGCACTGACACATTCCACGCCACGACTTCGTTGAGATGACGATAACCATTGATTGGTGGCAGCCACGGGTTGGCTGGCCCGGAGAGATTGCCGGTGTCGATCACTTCAAGGCCATGGCTTTGCAACACGCTCACGATATTAGCGACCCGCAAGGCTTCCGGCCCCATGCTGGCACCGCGCATACCAGCACCAATATCGGTGGGTGCACCAATCAAACTAATCTTAGTGCTCATGGTCTTGAGAACCTCTCAACGGAATGTTTGCAGTGCGAAAGCCGGACGGCGTTCGCCGACAATCATGCCACGGGCGTTGGTAATGTCGGTTGCGCGCCACGGCGCAAGCTGCTCACGCTGTGCATCATCGAGCCAGCCAAGCTGTGCAAGCACTTCGACTGCGGCGGCAAATAAGGCGGTGCGGTTGCCATCGACAATCTTGATAGTGAATGCTTCGCGGCGCGATTTGCTGGCGATAGCCTGTACACCGTCAGCGCCGACTTTGCTGATCCAATCACCGCGTCCCGTTTGCATAAAAACAAGATCGTTGCGATGAGTACCCGAAACCAATTCTGGATGTGCGGTCATCGCATTGCCAAGCAAGTCGAAACTCGAACCGAATTGTGTGTCGTGAATACCGGCAGCGAGGCGCGCATAGGCATAGGCAATTTTTGATAAAGGCATCGCGTAGTTGGGTGACGAACAGCCGTCGATGCCCATTCGCAAGGCATTTGCGTCCATGCCGATGACCTGCGCGACGTCGCGGCGAATCGCTAGTTGCAAGGGATGCGTGGGTGAAACATAGTTCGCTGTTGGTACGTCGTGCTGCACGCAATAAGCGAGAAAACCGGCGTGCTTGCCGCTGCAATTATTGTGACGTTGATCCCACTTTGTTCCCGGCGGCGGCGATGTATCGAAATACGAATACTGCGCCGGAACGTGGCATCCACATTCGAGCGTAGTGTGCGATAAATTTATTTTGGCCAGCATTTCGTCGACAGCATGGACATGCATGGCTTCGCCGTTGTGGCTGGCGCAAAGCATGGCGAGATGTGTGCTGTGGTAGCCGAATGCCTCATGACCATTGCCTTCGAGCAAGGGCAGTGCCTGAAAGGCTTTGAGCGTGGAACGAGAAAATGTCAGTCGATGTGCGTCCCCCACGCCAGCAATGAGTTTGCCTTTGCAATCGACCACTGCCACAGCGCCAAAATGCTCGGATTCAAGCACGCCGCCACGTGTGAGTTTAATGAGCGGCGCGGGGGGCATTGACTAGCGCCGAGCCAACCACGCTGCGCGCAAAGCGCCGACTGTCATAGCGCTAAACATCAGCAGCGACCATTCGGCAATCGACAGAGAAAGAAATTTCCATCCCGCCTCGCTACACAAGCCTGTCGCCTCAAACAACAGTGGCGATTGTTCGCCGGCCCAGTAGACGAAACGTTCCCACCACGGCTGATTGGCCGAGCAGCTAACGTCGGTTGCGAAGCGCTGCAACCAAGTTTGATATGCCGCGATCCAGACACCTAGCGATGTCGTGGTTGCTACAAGCAAAGCGATGTAGAAGCTCGTTTTCTGCGTTCGGAAAATAATCAAACTAAGAGTTACTTCAAATGCGGCCAGCAGATACAGCATCCGCTGCAATATGCAAAGTGGGCAGGCGGCAAGATTCATCGTGCGCGCCAAAACCAAGCCACTAGCGACCAAGGCAAAGCCAAGCACGCCGACGAGCAGCAAAATGCGGCGTGGTTGCTGGAGCATCACTTCGCACCGGTTTCGCTGCGAGCTTTGGCGATTACCAAGTCGACCAGTTTTAATAGCGAACCGTAGTTGGGTGCGGCGGTGTTATTGACCAAATATCGACCATTGACGGCCATCGCCGGAACACCAGAAATGCCATAGCGAACAGCTTCTTGATCGCCTTGCTTCAAACGAGTTTGCACGCCAAAGGAGCTCATTGCATCGGTGATTTTTTTGCCGTCAGCGCCTTTGCCGGTTGCCCACGCGGCGAAGCTTTCATTGGTATCAAAATTGATACGGTCTTTGTGTACTGCCGCGAATACCAAGGCATCTAATTTTTCAAGACTGCCGGTGGCATCCAGCGAATAATAAATGCCGGCCAAACGTGCCCAAGGCGGGCGACCGAATGACACAGGTACGCGGCGAAACACAACGTCCTTGGGCAAACTGGCCGACCATGCAGTGACCAGCGGGCTAAAGTCACTGCAATGCGGACAGGCATAGGAAAAAAACTCAACGACTTCAATTTTGCCCGCACCGCCACCAGGTTGTGGCGGATCAATCACGGTGTAGTCACGACCTACTTGGAGGTCTGCCGCTAACGTTACGCTTGAGCCAAACGCCAGCAGGATAGACACGAAAAATGTGGCAAAAATTGCAAGGCGTTTCATGGACAATCTCCGATAGGAAAAGTAATTTGTGCTACACATTCTAGGGGCATTATTCTTGACTGAGATGCAGTTTGGTAAACGCTTGTAAAAGTGACCACTATCTATGTTGATGCAACCACGCGGCGACCTCCGGCACAACAATTGGCGCGTTTTTCAACCAGGAATAATGATCGAAGCGAATGCCGTTGGTATGTGACTCATCCCATAACCATTTCTGCGGTGTGCAATTCGACAGCTTTCCAAGCAAATAGTTCCCTGCCGCTTCCGTGGCGAACGTATCGCTGGCGAAATTTAGACCCAGCACCGGCAGATTCAATTGACTCAGGGCGTGCTCGTAGTCGATTGCCGTATTGTCTGGTTCGTAGCGTCCGGTACCGGCCACACGATACCAGTCGCGCATCACCCCTCGCGCCTCGCGTCCGGCAAAACCAAATCGATTGCCGGGGAAATAACCAAGCAATGGAACCACCGTCTTGATTAGCGCACCAATGAAGCGAATTTGCCGTTGCGATTTCTTTGGGAAACACGGCAGATAAACGCTGCCGCTGGCTATCGGCAGCAATCCGTGTATTCGACTTGGACTGATGGCAGCGATAAGTGCGCCGAGCTGGCCGCCGAGACTGTGCCCGCCAAGCCAGAATTTCGTGTCGGGGAAACGTTTTTCCAATCCGCTGATTAAAGCCGATGCATCTACTTCGACAAGGTGACGATAACCAAAATCCGTGTTCCGCGAAGCGCGCACAGAACTGCTGCCAATGCCGCGCCAATCAGGCGTACACACGTTAATGCCGTGTTCAGCCATCGTGCTGGCAAATGCCCGATAGACCTTGCTCGGCGTGCCCATCGCAGAATAGAAAATCAGCACCGGCGCATCTGGCGCGTCAGCCAAATACAGCTTGGCATCAAATTTGTGTGCATCAGACGCAGTGATGCTTAGTGTTTCAATTTCGCTCATACCTCAGTTGGTGCTGGATATGCAGTGTCGGCTTTGCACAGCCGACCCGCTACACAGGCGCAAAGCGATGCTTTGCGAATTCCCTGTTTTGCCGCCGTTAAAACGCTCGCTCATTTAGTGTGCTTTCTCTAAAACCACTGACTACACTGTATCGCATTCAACCCCGTAGATTTACCAAAAGTCAAAAAATCAAGGAGCGAGTCATGGCCAAAAAACAAGCGACAAACCCAGTTGGATTGGACATACAGTTGGCGAATAAAGTGCGCGAATCGGCGCAACAAATTTGGGACGCTGGATTAGGCGCCTTTGCCAAAGCGCAGGTCGAAGGCAACAAAGTATTTGAAGCCTTGGTTAGTGAAGGCGAAATGCTCAAAGCCAAGACACGCAAAAATGTGGCAGGACTGCGCGTTTCTGAAATGGCGAGCAAGGCGACCGGTACCTGGGACAAATTGGAACAAGTGTTTGAAGACCGCGTCGCACGAGCGATTGCCAAACTTGGCGTTCCCTCACGCAAGGAAATTGATGAACTTACCAAGCGACTGAATCGTTTGACGGATGCCTTAGAGCGGACCGCAACGTCCAAGCCAGTAAAAAAGGCGACAGTCAAAGTTAAACCGACCAAGCTTGCAAAATAATTGATAGGCTTAGTTGATGAAATTGGTTGCGAAGATTTTTATTGAAGGAGTCGAACATGGTTGCAAATAAGAAAATGGAAAAGCTCAGCCAAAATCTTGCCGAATCGGTACGTGATTCTGCTGAAGAGATTTGGATGGCGGGTCTCGGTGCTTTTTCCAAAGCGCAACGCGAAGGCAATAAAGTATTCGATCTGCTGGTCACTGAAGGCAAGCAGTTGCAAGACAAAGTCAAAGGCGTTGCCGATAATGTTTCTGGCAAAGTCGCAGAAAAATTGGCCGACAAACGCGTCTCCGAATTGACGGACAAAGCGGTTGCGAGTTGGGACAAGCTGGGGCAAGTGTTTGAAGATCGCACGTCGGATGCGCTGGGACGTTTTGGCGTGGCGACCAAGAAAGACACTGATGCGCTTTCGCGTCGTGTCGCCAAGCTGGCAACGGAGCTTGAGAAAATGAAACGTGTACCCAAGAAAGCGGCCACGCGCCGATCAGCGGTCTAAGTGTTCTAGGCATCAAATGATGGCAGTTGCTTTGCACCGGCCATAGCGCTTCATCGGATATGGAAATGATATCCTGACAGCCAGATGTGGAGATGCCAATGGAACGTAAGCCAAAACGCCGAACGCGTGAGCGGATACTTGAAACTTCGCTGGTGCTCTTCAACGAGTTTGGTGAACCTAATGTCACCACGCAGTTGATCTCCGACGAGCTTGGCATTAGCCCCGGAAATCTCTATTACCACTTTCGCAGCAAAGACGAAATTATCGAAACGGTGTTCGCTGATTTTGTCCGCGACATCGACGCGACTTTGGGCGCACCGGAACTGCGTATTCCTGATGTGGAGGACTTATGGTTATTCCTGCATTTATTGTTTGAAAATATTTGGCGCTATCGATTTTTGTATCGCGATCTCAACGAACTTTTGTCGCGCAATCGGATGCTGGAGATGCAGTTCAAACGCATCATGGCGCATAAGGTAAAGACAGCCGCGCTGATTTGCGATGGACTGGTCGCCGCCGATTCCATGCGCGCCTCCAAAGCCGAGATTCAGACGCTGGCGGTCAACATGGTGGTGCTGGCGACTTACTGGTTGTCGTTTGAATTTGTCCGCGATGCCAGACGCACCATTGATGGTGAGGCGCTGGGGCGTGGTGCGTATCAGGCGATGGCGCTAGTCGCGCCGTATATGTCAGGCGATTCTCGTGCTTGGTTCCAGGAGCTATCGAAAGCCTACTTGACCAGCTAGGTTTGCTGTGGGCTACGCTGGACCAAATTTTTCATCGCAGAAGCGATGGATTTCGCGCTCGATGCGCGATTTGATAGGGCGCAATAAAAATCCAATTTGCGCTTGAATTTCTAGCGATTTTTTCTCAACGACGATGGTGCCGGTCACGCCCAAGCGTTTGAAGTTCAAGGTATTGCCGGTCCACTCGTAGGTGAAGTCAAATTCTTCAGCCAAGTCCGCAGCGATTTGTTCACCGGCCGCGCGCGCTTTTTTTAGAGTCATACCGTGACTACGACGGACGATGATGTCGCTCATGGTGCTAAATCCTTCCCGTTGTTGGGCGCAATGCGACTAGTGCGACGATTGTTTTTATGGATTTGCGACACGCGTGTTGAGGACGAGACGCGCTTTGCGCTGTGCTTCGGCCTTATTCATGGCTGTCACCTGCCGACCATAGGCCTCGCGCTCAAGGCGTCCTTTTTTGGTGGCCTCAATGCTCCGAATACACCGCCAGCGTTTGCCAGCTTTGGTGTCGATGAGGCGCATTTCTTCTTTGGGGTGGTGAGTCCGACAGTGGTAGCAGAAGGCGGTTTCAGACATGCATCGGCTCTTGTGTAAGGTTCGTCAGAGGGCGCATCATAGCATTTCGAGGTGGCTTAGTTCAACTGCTTGAAACGTAGGGAATTGTCCCTGTCGGGCGGGTGAGTTCTTGGAGTAAAAGCGCTTACGTGGGTTTCGCCGAATCTTACCAAGGACACATTTCCTCAAAACGATGAACTTGGATGATAATGACGACATGGACGAGATCGAAAACCCCAACACCCCACCAGCGGCAACACATGAGCGCGTGCAAGACGGGCCTTCTTCACCGTCGCCAACGCTATCACCCCCGTCCCCCCCGTCATTCGACCCGCGCCGACGTTTGCGTGAGCTGTTGTCGGTGCCTGAAGGCCAGCGCACTGACCCGCAGTGGGACGAAATCATTGAGCTTGAAGTTCAGCTGGCACCGGGTAACCGTATAGGTGGCGATATGCCACGGAACAATGACCGCAATGATCGTGGCCAAGGGCAAAAAAATGCCGGAAACAGCGGCGCGGGCGGCAACCCAGGCGCTGGCGGAAACTGGAAGCGAGGGCCAGGTAGTCGCAAGCATTCAAAACCGGGTGGTCGTAAACCTGGACCTGCTGGCACAGCCTGATTCCACGTAGCAAATTTACTGCGGATTTGCTGCACGAATTTGCTACATTTGGGTGCTCAACGGCAGTTTATTGACGGCTTGCCGTCGTTATAATTCAGTCTGGCATCGGGCCTTGTTCTGCCCACTTTGACCGCCGTTCGATACTCCTCATGGCTGAGTTCACTGCGTTGCGTGGTACTGCCGCTTTGTCGGCATCTCGTCTAAATTCTCTTCACCTAGCGCTGAGCGAAAATTCACCTAAGCTCACTTTAAGCGTCGAGCATTGGTATTTCATCGATGCTGGCGTGCCTTTGATGGCAGAAGAACTTCAGCGGCTCAAGGACCTGCTGGGTATCCCGACTAGTCTTCCCGCTGAGCCCAAAGGCGAGATGTTCTTGGTCACGCCACGATTGGGAACAATTTCTCCGTGGTCATCCAAAGCGACTGATATTGCCAAAAACTGTGGCTTTGCCAATGTGCGGCGAATCGAGCGTGGTACTGCTTACATGGTCAGCGGATATCAAGATCACCAGTTGGTGCTGGTGACACGCTGTCATGATCGCATGACCGAATCGGTGCTCAGTTCTATCGCCGATGCGGCGGCACTTTTCCATCATGTCGAGCCGCAACCATTGGAATCTGTCGATGTCATCGGCGGTGGTCGCAATGCTTTGGAGTCAGCAAACTCGAGCTTGGGTTTGGCGCTCTCTGACGACGAGATTGACTATCTCGTCGATAACTTTGTTCGCGCGGGCCGTAATCCAACCGATGCCGAATTAATGATGTTCGCACAGGCAAATTCTGAGCATTGTCGGCACAAAATTTTCAATGCCTCATGGACTGTTGATGGCGAAAATCAGCCCTTGTCATTATTCGGAATGATTCGCGAAACGCATAAGGCGAATCCGCAAGGGACTGTGGTGGCATATTCTGATAACGCGTCGATTTTGGAAGGCGCGTCGATAAAACGATTCTTCCCTGATGCTGACGGACAGTACAACTACCACGAACAAATGACGCATTTTTTGGTCAAGGTTGAGACGCACAATCATCCGACTGCAATATCGCCATTTCCCGGCGCGGCGACCGGTTCCGGCGGCGAGATTCGCGACGAAGGTGCGACGGGCCGTGGCTCCAAACCCAAGGCCGGATTGTGTGGTTTTAGCGTCTCCGATTTGCGCATACCGGATTTCATTCAGCCTTGGGAATCCAATTACGGCAAGCCTGAGCGCATTGCCTCGGCGCTGCACATCATGATTGAAGGCCCGATAGGCGCAGCGGCGTTCAACAATGAATTTGGCCGACCGAATCTGGCGGGGTATTTCCGTACTTTCGAGCAGGAATTCGCCGGTGAAATGCGCGGCTATCACAAACCCATCATGCTGGCCGGCGGCATCGGCAACATCGCGGCGGACGACGCATTCAAGATTAAATTTCCAGCTGGCACTTTGTTGATACAGATCGGCGGCCCGGCGATGCTGATTGGGCTCGGCGGTGGTGCGGCATCGTCTATGGCGACCGGCAGCAATACGGCGGATCTGGATTTTGCTTCGGTGCAGCGTGGCAATCCAGAGATTCAACGCCGTGCGCAAGAAGTAATTGATCGCTGTTGGCAGCTGGGTGCCGCCAATCCTATTCTCGCCATTCATGATGTCGGTGCCGGTGGCTTGTCGAACGCGATGCCAGAACTTGCCAACGATGCGGGGCGCGGCGCGGCCTTCGATTTGCGCGCGATTCCGTCGGAAGATCGCGGTATGAGCCCGCGTGAGCTTTGGTGCAATGAAGCGCAAGAGCGCTATGTACTTGCCATCGCACGTGACCAACTCGATGGTTTCAGGGCGATGTGTGAACGCGAGCGCTGTCCGTTTGCGGTGATTGGTGTTGCGACTGATGATGGCAGATTGACGCTCAAAGATGCGCATTTTGAGAATTTCGCCATCGACATGTCGATGGCCGTGTTGCTAGGCAAACCGCCGCGTGTGCACCGCGATGCAACGCGTCAGCGTGCGCCTCGACCGCCCTTGACGCTTGGCAATATTGAATTGGCCGACGCGGTGTACCGTGTATTGAAATTCCCCGCCGTCGCGTCGAAAAATTTTCTGATTACGATTTGTGATCGTAGCGTCGGTGGCTTGACTGCGCGTGACCAATTGGTTGGCCCGTGGCAAGTACCAGCGGCCGATGTCGCAGTGACTTGTATGGGTTACGACACGTTTTTGGGTGAAGCATTTGCCTTGGGTGAACGAGCGCCGTTAGCGTTGCTTGACGCGCCCGCATCGGGGCGAATGGCTATCGGCGAAGCACTGACCAATCTTGCGGCGGCGGATATTGCTGATATTGGCTTGGTCAAATTGTCGGCGAATTGGATGGCGGCCGCTGGTCACGGGCACGAAGATATTGCCTTGTTC
>JANYAW010000201.1 GCA_025361105.1 Rhodocyclaceae bacterium
AAGCCGATGTCGTTTAACGCGGCCAAGGATTCATCGCGCAAATGTTCATGCATGCCACCTTGAACGATGCCAAACAGCGCGTTGGGATTCTGAAAACCATCATGCGCATCGCGTGAACGCCGCGCCCAACGCAAGCTCAAACGCATCGACTCGGCAGCCGTTTTTTCGTCGGCTGGATAGGGCGTGCATTCATCAAAAATCATCGCGATGTCGGAATTCAATACGTGCTGAATGCGCATGGACTCTTCGGGCGTGAGGAACAACTTATCGCCGTTAATCGGTGAAGAAAACTTCACGCCTTCTTCGGAGATTTTGCGTAATTCACCCAGCGAAAAAACTTGAAATCCGCCCGAATCGGTCAGTATCGGTCCGTCCCAAGCCATGAAGTTATGCAGGCCACCATGCGCAGCAATGACTTCCAAACCGGGGCGTAACCACAGGTGAAATGTGTTTCCCAAAACGACCTGTGCGCCAATCTCTTTCAATTCGTTGGGTGCCATCGCCTTGACCGTGCCGTAAGTCCCGACCGGCATAAACGTCGGCGTTTCCACGCTGCCATGCACCAGCGTCATCCGCCCGCGCCGTGCCGCGCCATCGTTGGTCAGCAAATCAAACTTCATGACGAGTTTCTTTCTAAGAACATCGCATCACCATAGCTGAAAAAACGATACTTGCACGCAATGGCGTGTGCGTAGGCGGCACGAATTTCTTCAACACCGCTGAAGGCTGAGACCAACATCAGCAGTGTAGATTTGGGCAGGTGGAAGTTGGTGATGAGGATATCGACCACTTGGAACTGATAACCGGGGACGATGAACAACGCCGTGTCACCAGCACCAACTGGCGGATTCTCGTCCACAAACGCCGACTCCAATGCACGCAAGGAAGTCGTCCCCACCGCCACTACCCGCCCGCCCTTTGCGCGTGTTTCAGCAATCGCTTTGATGGTCGCTGCAGGCACGAAATAGCGCTCGCTATGCATTTGGTGTTCGCTCAAATTTTGCACCCGCACGGGTTGAAACGTACCTGCACCGACGTGCAAAGTGACTGATGCGCGTTGCACGCCTTGGCTGGAAAGTTGCGCAAGCAACGCGTCGTCAAAATGCAAGCCGGCAGTGGGCGCTGCGACCGAACCTTTCTCGTGGGCATAAACCGTTTGGTAGCGTGACTCATCGGCATCTGCGGCGCTGCGTTCGATATACGGTGGTAGCGGCAAACGCCCATGCTGCTCGGCCAGCGCAAGTGCATCGGCGGGGAATTTAAGCCGATAAAACTCGCCCTCGCGCCCCAACACCGCCACCTCAAACGCGTCCTCAAGCCGCATTGTCGAACCCGCCTTGGGTGGCTTACTCGCGCGCACTTGGGCGAGTACTTCGTCGTCGCTGGCGAGCACTCGCTCAACCAATACTTCGACTTGACCACCGCTGGATTTTTGACCGAACAATCGCGCATGCAACACGCGTGTGTCATTGACGACCAGCAAATCATTTGGTTGCAACAATGATGGCAAATCCGTGAATTGCCGGTCGGCATTTTCAGCGCCGCACAGGTGCAGTAAACGACTCGCAGTGCGCACCGCCAAGGGCATTTGCGCGATCAGCGCAGGCGGCAAGTCGTAATCGAAGTCGTCCAAACAGAGTTTCGTCGTCATCTGATTTGGGCGATAAGTGTGGGTCTGCATTTGGTGCCGGGGGGGGGATTTGAACCCCCACACCTTGCGGCGGCGGTGTTTGAGACCGCTACGTCTACCGATTCCGTCACCCCGGCGAGGATGTTTTAGGCACTGCAACAAAACCACAACGCCAAACGAAGGCGCGGATTTTATCCGACAAATGGGGCTTGCCGACTATTACGCTGTGAAATTCTTGCAACGCATAAAGTAGTGACGGCGGCGGAACAAGAGGTTCGCAAAAATACCGCTTTGCACCTGTGGAGCGGGTCGACTGAATTAAGCCGACACTGCACGCCACTCCCATCTGATGCGTTTGTACTGTATCGGCTTTGCATCATCACTCTATAATTTCACCATCGACTAAGCGCAATATTTAATTCCATGAATTCAGTTTCGCCGCTCACCTCTTTATTCGCCTACAAAGCTTGGGCTAACCAAGCGTTGTTTGCGAAAGTCGCCGAACTGGATGTCGCGACACACAGCGCAGAGAGTCACAACGCCATTCGCATCATGAATCACATCTACACCGTGGACAGGATTTTTCAGGCAAATCTGCAAGCGCAGGCGCACACCATTGCAGCGACCAATACGTCAGAAACGCCAACGCTGGACGGGCTTCGTGCCTCTGTCGAAGTGGTCGATGGCTGGTATCAAAACTATGTTGCGAAGCTTGACGATGCAATGCTCAATGAGTCCATCGCCTTCACTTTTACCGATGCACAAAATGCTCGCATGACGCGGCACGAGATGTTGCTGCACATCATCACGCATGGCGGCTATCACCGAGGCGCGGTCGGACGAATTTTGGTGGGAATCGGGATGGCACCACCGCGTGACACGCTGACGGTTTTTTTGCACAGCACGGAACCAGAGCGTCGCGTGCGCGGCTAAGGCAAAGCAATGAGCGCAGATTTCAGTCGTAAAGCGCCCATTGCGCCGCTGGCACTCGCCGCAATGGGCGTGGTGTTTGGCGACATCGGCACCAGCCCGCTGTACACGATGAAAGAAGTTTTCAACGGTCCGCACGCTGTGGCGGTAACGCCCGCAAATTTGCTGGGTATTTTGTCGCTGGTGTTTTGGGCGCTGACGATTACTGTTTCGCTCAAATATGTTTTGTTCATCACGCGTGCCGACAATCGTGGTGAAGGCGGCATCATGGCGCTCACTGCTTTGGCACTACGCACCGCCAAGACTAGTCCGTCCGGTCTGCGTTGGATATCCCTATTGGGAATTTTTGGAGCTGCATTGTTTTATGGCGATGCGGTGATTACCCCCGCCATGTCGGTGCTATCGGCCGTCGAAGGTCTCGAAGTCGCAACACCTTTATTCAAGCCCTACGTAGTGCCAATCACCATAGGCATTTTGATTGGCCTGTTCGCATTTCAACCGCGTGGCACTGCCAGCGTGGCCGCACTGTTTGGACCGGTGATGATGTTCTGGTTTGCGACACTAGGCGCACTCGGCGTATTGAACATTGCACAACACCCCGAAATTCTTGCGGCAATCAGTCCGACTTACGCGTGGGACTTTTTTGCCGAGAATCGCATTCATGGTTTCCTCGCACTCGGTGCCGTGGTGCTCGCCATCACCGGCGGCGAGGCCTTGTATGCCGACATGGGGCATTTTGGTCGACGCCCGATTGTGTGGGCATGGTCACTGTTCGTGATGCCCTGCCTCTACCTTAATTATCTTGGCCAAGGCGCGTTATTGCTCGACGAACCAAGTGCCATTAGCAACCCGTTTTTTCACATGGCACCGGATGCCTTGCTTTACGCACTGGTAGGGCTGGCCACTGCGGCGACGGTGATTGCATCTCAGGCCGTCATCTCGGGCGCGTTTTCGCTGACCAGCCAAGCCATGCAACTCGGCTATTGCCCGCGCATTCAAGTGCGTTTCACGTCCGACAAAACTATTGGGCAGATCTACATTCCCAACGTTAACTGGCTGTTGTTGCTGGCCGTCATTGCACTAGTACTCGGCTTCCGTTCATCATCCAATCTCGCCTCAGCCTACGGCATTGCCGTCACGCTGACGATGATGATAGATACCGTTTTAGCCTTCGTCGTAGTGCGCGCATTGTGGAAATGGTCATGGCTGCAAGCGGCCACTTTTCTGACTTTTTTTGTCATCGTCGACTTCGCTTTTTTCTCGGCCAACATTGTCAAAGTGATGGACGGCGGTTGGTTCCCGTTGCTACTTGGTGTGGGGATTTTCACCGTGCTGGCCACATGGCGCAAAGGACGTATTCTGCTCGCTGGTCGCCTGCAACAAGACTCCATGCCGCTCGATGCATTTCTGAGCAGCCTCAATTACGGTGGGCCGCATCGCGTCGAAGGCACCGGCATTTTTCTCACCACCAATCCTGATGGCGTACCGCGCGCGATGCTGCACAATCTGTTGCACAACAAAGTGTTACACGAGCGCGTCATCATGCTCAACGTCAGTGTCGAAGACGTGCCTCACGTGCCCGATATCGACCAAATCGAGATCACCAAACTCAATCACGGTTTCTTTCACATGATCGTGCGCTATGGCTTCAAGGACGACCCCAACATTCCGCGCGCACTCCAGCTCTGCGAAGGCTATGGCATGGAGCCGGTCGAAATAATGGAGACGTCCTTCTTCCTCGGTCGCGAAACCATTGTCCCCAACCGCATGCCCTCAATGCCGCTGTGGCGTCAGGTGATTTTCATGTGGATGTTTCGCAACGCCGATACGGCTTCGGCTTATTTCAAAATCCCGACTAATCGGGTGGTGGAATTGGGAACGCAAGTTGAGTTGTAAATTCGCCACTTGATGCTGACGACACGCCGTCGCAACTCTCATAGGAGCTTCGTATGAAAAAACTAATCGCCCTCATCCTTGCATCGATTGCACTGCAAGCACAATCCGCACTACCCGACGGTGCACCCGCGCCGGACTTCACTACGCAAGCATCGCTGGGTGGTAATTCGTTCGACTACTCGCTCAAATTGGCACTCAAAAACGGGCCGGTCGTGCTCTATTTCTATCCCGCTGCATTCACTTCCGGCTGCACCATAGAAGCACACAATTTCGCCGAGGCGGTGGATGATTTCAAAGCCTTGGGCGCCACTGTGATTGGCGTGTCAAAAGACTCCATCGAAGTGCTCAAACGATTTTCAGTCAGCGAATGTCGCGGCAAATTTGCCGTCGCGGCGGATGCTGACCAAAAAATTACCAAAGCCTACGATGCCATATTCGCACCCAAACCAGAATACGCAAATCGAATTTCCTACGTTATCTCGCCAGACGGCAAAATCATCTATTCGCATACCGATATGAATCCCGAAAAGCATGTCGCGAATACCTTGGCGGCTTTGAAAAAATGGCGGGCTGAACAAAAATGAATCGTCGATCTGAATTCGATTTGGAGAAAAATCTATGCGTGATTTTCTGAAAACTTCCCTCGTCGCGATTGCACTGGCGCTAACGCTAAACGCCCAAGCCGCCGACGTACCGCCTGGCACCAAGCTGCATGCCATGCAGCACATTGTCATCGGCAACGGTGCCGAGCCGGCGACGATCGATCCGGCGCGCGTCGAAGGACGGCCGGAGAGCAATCTGACGGTGGAACTCTTTGAAGGCTTGGTGACGCAAGATGCCAATGGCAAAGTGATGGGCGGCGTGGCTGAAAAATGGGAGAGCAAAGACGGCGGCAAAGTGTGGGTTTTTACCTTGCGAAAAAACGCGAAATGGTCAGATGGCAGCGCTGTGACTGCCAGCGATTTTGAATACGGCTTCAAGCGCAATGTCGATCCAAAAACCGCTTCGTATTACTCATGGTATTTGGGCAAAGCCAGCAACGTACTAAATGCGACGGCGATTGTCGAAGGTAAAAAGCCGCCAAGCGAATTGGGCATCAAAGCCATCAACGACACCACACTGCAAATCACCCTTGAGCACCCGGTGGCGTATTTGGTTTCGACCCTGATCCACGGCAGCTTGATGCCGCAGCCGCGTAAAGTGATAGAGAAATTTGGCGACAAATGGACCGATCCTGCAAACATCGTCGGCAACGGCCCGTTCAAACTTGCTGAGCGCGTGGTTAACGAGCGCATTGTGATGGTGAAAAATCCGCATTATTGGAATAACGCCAAAACGGTGATTGAACAAGTGACTTTTTTGCCTATCGTCAATCAGTCTGCGGAATATCAACGCTATCGCGCCAATGCGATTGACATGACCGAAGATGGTGGCGTACCGGCTGATCTGCTCTCCCAAATTCGCAAAGAAATTCCCGATGAAATAGCGTTGTGGCCGCAGCTTGGTAGCTACTATTACAACTACAACTTCAAACTCAAAATTTTTGAAGATGTGCGCGTACGCAAAGCTCTATCGCTGGCGATTAACCGCGATGTAATTACCAAACAAATTCTGAATACGGGCGAAGTTTCTGCTTACGGTATGACCCCTGATATCGCTGATGGCTACAAACCCATCGTTAATGATTGGCAGAAGCTCTCGCAATCCGAACGTGAAGCGCAAGCCAAGCAATTGTTGCTCGATGCCGGATACAACGCCGGCCATCCACTGAAATTTCCCTTGCTTTACAACACCAACGAGCAGCACAAAAAAGTCGCGCTGGCAATTGCCGCAATGTGGAAGCGACTGGGCGCGGTGGAAGTGGAATTGGTGAATCAGGAATGGAAGACCTTCTTGGATAGCCGTAATCGCGGCGATTTCGTGCTTACGCGCGGCGCGTGGGTGGCGGATTACAACGAAGCCTCGACGATGATTGATGTGTTTCATTCCAAGCACGGCAGCAACGACGGTAAGTACAATAATCCGAAATACGACGAGATTATCGACAAGGCGAAAATCACCCTGGACGCAGGCGAGCGAACCAAACTTTATCAAGCCGCCGAACAAATTTTGGCGCAAGATTTTCCGGCAATTTATCTATATCACTATTCCAATCGGCGTTTGATTAAACCGTGGGTGAAGGGGTATGGCAGAAATCCGCTGGGCAGAATTCAGGCGCGCGATTTATACATCGTCGCGCACTGAGTAGCCCAGTAGCGCCGAACCCACCACGAGCTAGCAGCATGCTGCGCTTCATTCTTCGCCGAATTTTCTTTGAGGCCGTCCCAACACTTCTGGTGTTGGTTACCGTCACTTTCTTCCTCATCCGCCTGGCACCCGGCGGGCCTTTTTCGTCCGAGATGAATGTGCCGCCAGAAGTCAAAGCGGCGATTGAAGCGAAGTACCGCATGGACCAATCTTTGCCCATGCAATATCTCGGCTATCTCGCCGATTTGGCGCAAGGCGATCTTGGTCCTTCGTTTAAATACAAAGATTTCACCGTCAACGAACTGGTGAACAAGGCGGTTCCGGTCTCGTTCAAATTGGGCATCGCAGCTTTTATCATCGCGCTGATTTTCGGTGTGTGCGCGGGCGTGGCGGCGGCGCTCAAGCAAAACACCTGGATAGATTATTCGGTGATGGGTGTGGCGATGATCGGTGTCGTGCTGCCCAATTTTGTACTCGCGCCGATGTTGGCACTGGTCTTCGCCGTGTGGCTAAAAATCTTGCCCGCTGGCGGTTGGGAGGGTGGCCAATTCACCTTCATGGTCTTGCCAGTTGCCGTCTTGTGCAAGCACTACATTTCAGTGATTGCCCGCATCACACGCGGTAGCATGATTGAAGTGCTCGGTAGTCAGTTCATCCGCACGGCGCGCGCCAAGGGCTTGCCGATGCATTACATCTTGCGTCGTCACGCGCTCAAGCCGGCCTTGCTGCCGGTCGTCAGCTATCTCGGGCCAGCCTTCGTTGGCATCATTACTGGCTCGGTGGTGGTCGAAACTTTTTTTGGCATTCCTGGCATCGGACAACTTTTTATCAACGGTGCACTCAATCGGGATTACTCGATGGTGCTTGGCCTGACCATTTTGATCGGCACGCTGATGATTACTTTTAATGCGATTGTCGATATTTTGTATGGCTTTATCGACCCGCGCATTCGTATCAAATAAGCTGACAAATAATGAACGCTTCACTACCTGCTTTGCCGCCGCTAGTCGGACTCGATGATGATGCCAACACCAGCATCGCCGGTCGCAGTTTGTGGGTCGATGCGCGACGGCGCTTCTTGCGCAATCGTGCAGCGTTGGTCAGTCTGTGTGTGCTCGTCATCATCGTCACGGTTTGTTTACTCGGCGCGACGCTCTCGCCTTACGCCTATGACGATCCCGATTTCGCTGCCATGCATAACGCGCCGGATACACAAACGCAGCACTGGTTTGGCACCGATAATTTGGGTCGAGATTTATTTGTCCGTACGCTACTTGGCGGACGCATTTCGCTGATGGTCGGCGCACTCGGTGCGCTGGTCGCCGTGCTTATTGGCACGCTCTACGGCGCGACCGCAGGCTTTGTCGGCGGCAAACTTGACAGCGTAATGATGCGGTTTTTGGAAATTCTGGCGAGTTTTCCCATCATGTTTTTGGTCATACTTTTGATGACGTTATTCGGTCGGGACTTGTGGCTGATTTTTATCGCCATCGGTGCGGTGTCGTGGCTGGATATGGCGCGTATCGTGCGCGGTCAAACGCTCTCGCTCAAGCGCAAGGAATTCGTTGAAGCCGCACACGTCGCAGGTGTTTCGACCGCACGAATTATCGTGCGGCATATCGTGCCCAACGTACTTGGTTTGGTTGCCGTGTATGCCACTTTGTTGGTGCCTTCGATGATTTTGTTCGAGAGTTTTTTGTCCTATCTCGGCCTTGGCGTGCAAGAGCCAACCACCTCTTGGGGCGCACTGTTGGAGCAAGGAGCCAAGTCGATTGAAGTCGCCATGTGGGAACTGATTTTTCCCGCCGGATTTTTGGTGACAACGCTGTTTTGTTTTAATTTTATTGGCGACGGGCTGCGTGATGCGCTGGACCCCAAGGATCGATGAGATGGATTCTCCAGCGGCGTGTTACCAGCACCAACTGACACACCAACGGACGAAATTATGAATCTGCTTGAAGTCAGCAATCTCAACGTTCGTTTCCAAACGCCTGAAGGCGAAGTTGCTGCCGTCAGTGATTTGTCTTTCACGCTCGCCTCCGGCGCGTCGATTGGTATCGTTGGCGAATCAGGTTCGGGCAAGACGCAAACCGCCTATGCCTTGATGGGATTGCTGGCAAAAAATGGGCGAGCGAGTGGCGAAGTCCGCTACGACGGTGTTAATTTATTAACCCTGTCCGAAGCCGAACTCAACCGACGGCGCGGCGCGGAAATCGCGATGATTTATCAAGACCCGATGACTTCACTCAACCCGTATTTGACGGTCGGCGATCAACTCACCGAGGTTTTGCAATTCCATAAAGCGATGGACAAACGCGCCGCATTTGCCGAGTCGGTGCGCATGCTCGACGCGGTGCGAATTGCCGATGCAAACAAACGCATGGGACTTTATCCGCACGAGTTTTCCGGTGGTATGCGCCAGCGCGTAGTGATTGCGATGGCATTGCTGTGTCGCCCGAAATTGCTGATCGCCGACGAGCCGACCACGGCATTGGATGTCACCGTGCAAGCCCAAATTTTGGCCTTGTTGCAAGACTTGCGGCGTGAATTTTCGACCTCGATTATTTTGATCACGCACGATCTCGGTGTGGTCGCCGGTGTGTGTGATTCAGTCTTGGTGATGTATGCGGGGCGAGTGATGGAATATGGCGATGCGCAAAGCGTGTTCCACGATGCGGCTCACCCCTACACGCGTGGGCTGCTGCATGCCTTGCCACGACTGGATCGCGCGCATGCCGACGCAGCTACGACAGGTGGTACAACAGGTGTCACGGCGCGGCTCAACACCATCCCGGGTAATCCGCCAAACCTGCTGGAGCTGCCCAGCGGTTGCCCCTTTGTGCCGCGCTGTATCGACCGCAACAGCGCTTGCCTCTCACCGCCCAAGCTGGAAAATTTTGCGCCAGGGCGGCAGCGCGCCTGTCATCGACTTATCGATGAACTGACTGACCTTGATGCGCCGCTGGGAGTCGGTTAATGACCACGCCATTGCTCGATGTCCGCGATCTCAAAGTGCAATTCAACGTCGGCCGCACTGGCCTCATGCCGTGGTCACCGCCACGATTACTGCGCGCCGTCGATGGTGTCAGCTTCACCGTGAATGCGGGCGAAACACTGGGCATCGTTGGCGAGTCCGGCTGCGGCAAAAGCTCGCTCGCCCGTGCGCTAATTGGCCTGAACCCGATTGCCGGTGGCGACGCACTATTCTTGGGGCGCTCCTTGGCCGGACTCTCAAAATCGCAATGGCACGACATGCGCGCCGACATGCAAATGATTTTCCAGGACCCGCTGTCGTCACTCGATCCACGCATGACCATCGGCAACATCATCGCCGAGCCATTGCAAGCGCAACGCCCAGGCATGGCACGCGCAGAGGTCAAAGCTCAAGTCGAGCAAGTGATGCAGCGCGTTGGCCTACTCTCCAATGTCATCAATCGCTACCCTCATGAATTCTCTGGTGGTCAATGTCAGCGCGTGGGCATCGCACGGGCGCTGGTGGTCAAACCCAAATTGATTATTTGCGACGAACCCGTCTCAGCGCTCGATGTTTCGATACAAGCGCAAGTCATCAATCTACTGATGGATTTGCAACGCAGCGACGGCCTCGCGCTGGTATTCATCGCGCATGATTTGGCCGTTGTCAAACACATCGCCGATAAAGTCGTGGTGATGTATCTAGGCCGCACCATGGAAACCGCGCCAACCAATGCGCTGTTCGACGCGCCGCAGCACCCCTACACCCGCGCCCTACTCTCCGCCGTGCCCGTGCCCGACCCGGATATCGAGCGCAATAAAGTAATACAGATTCTCGACGGCGATATCCCCAGTCCGATCAACCCACCATCAGGCTGCGTATTTCGCACGCGCTGTCCGCTAGCGGATGTGGCCTGTGGTGAAACGGTACCGACACTCGATGCAATAGCAACAACACATCAAGTGGCTTGTTTGAAAGTAGGTGCCTGACACCGGAACACTTGACATGCCACTTGGTGCTGGCGACACGCCGTTATTTGTGACAACATCTGCCGACGAATTCAACGATAAGGTGAACTGAATATGTCTGAAGCGACAGCGAACCCGCGTTCCCTTGATTCCACCAACCAGCAAAGCACGCGTTCGCGCTACTACCTGCTCGGGCTGCTGACGGTGGTCTACAGTTTTAACTTCATCGACAGGCAGTTGCTTTCCATCCTCCAGGAATCCGTCAAAAAGGAAATGTTGTTGTCGGACGCGCAGTTGGGTTTGCTCACTGGCTTTGCCTTCGCGCTGTTTTATGTCATGGCTGGTTTGCCGATTGCGCGCTATGCCGATAGAGGCAATCGGCGCAATATTGTGGCGGGATCATTAGTAGTGTGGAGCATGATGACGGCGCTGTGCGGGATGGCGCAAATCTATCTGCAATTGCTCGCGGCGCGCATTGGTGTCGGCGTGGGCGAGGC
>JANYAW010000211.1 GCA_025361105.1 Rhodocyclaceae bacterium
CTGCGGCATATTTGCCGGGTCGTCCAAGCCGCGCCGCGCATAACGAAATAAACCCAAGGCCGATCTCAGGGTCGATGGAATTTGCGCGGCGTGAATGGCGGGCATGAACGAAATCCATTGACCTTGAATAGCCGCAAGCATAACGGCAAATCACTACACAACGGCGTGTCGCCAGCACCAACTGACGAATTCAGGCGTTAACATGCGGGTCTCGCTTCATTTCACCTGCCAGATGAATTCCACCACCGCACCAGCTAGCCAAGCCGACCGCGCCACGCAACACATTCGCGGCATCCTTGCACTTGCCATCAAACATAACGACGCGCGTCAAGCAGTGATTGTTGCCGACGCAGGCTGCGCGCTGGCGGTGACGCTGGCTGTGGCGTATCGACGTTGCCTGCCCGATGCGCGATTCATTGATTTCGATGCGGTTACACCGCAAGCTGTGCTGGAAGCTTTTGCCCAATTGACCGCGCGTGATCTGGTGGTCCTGATTCAATCAACGAGCTTTCGTCTCGAAGCGTTTCGCATCCGGGTTGAGTTGTTCAAGCGCGGGCTGACAGTGATTGAGCATCCCCATCTGGCTCGCATGACCGGCAAGCAGACGGACTACTACATAGACTCGCTGGCTTACGATCAAAACTACTATCGCGGCATTGGTCTTGCGCTCAAGACGCGCATCGACGCAGCGCAATCCGGCGTGGTGAATAGTGGCGGCGAGCAACTCATTTTTGCGTCACCGTTTGAATCAGCGAAATTGAATATCGGTGACTATTCGGGCATGCCGAATGTCGGTGGACAATTTCCCTTGGGCGAAGTGTTTACCGAGGCCAGGGACTTGGAAGCAGTGCGCGGGCGGGTGCGAATTTTTGCCTTTGGCGACACGACTTATTCGGTTAATTTGCCGCCACAAGCGATCACTTTAATTGTCGAAAAAGGTCGCGTGGTCGGCACAGAAAACTCCACTCCGGAGTTTGATGTGGTGCTCGCCAACATCCGCGCAGCAGAGGGCGAAGTCTGGTTACGCGAGTTGGGCTTCGGCATGAATCGTGCGTTCTCTGCCGAACGTGTGGTGACTGACATCGGCACCTTCGAGCGCATGTGCGGCATCCATTTATCGCTGGGTGCCAAACATGGCGTGTATAGCAAACCGAATATCCGCCGCGCGGAGGCACGTCACCATGTTGACGTATTTGCCGTCACGGTATCGGTGACGCTGGATGATGAAGTGGTGTTCTACGACGATGCGTGGAAAGTCGGCAATTTGATTGCGGAGGCCGCATGACACAGACAAGGATGACGGTTGAAGACATCGAGGTATTTATCGAAGGTGAGGGTAGCGAAACACTGCTGATGATTCACGGCTGGCCGGACACCTATCACCTGTGGGACAGCACGGTGGAAGCGCTCAAAGCCAACTATCGTTGCGTGCGCTTCACCCTGCCCGGTTTTGATCTTGCCAAACCACCTTGCACACCCACGCTCAAACAACTAACGGCGACGATTTTGCGTGTTGCCGATGCGGTCAGCCCGCAGCACAAAATTACTTTGGTAGTGCACGACTGGGGTTGCATTTTTGGTTACGAATTCGCTGCGCAACATCCGGATCGGGTGACGCGAATTGTGGCTGTGGATATTGGCGACTACAACACGCCAGCGTTCGCCAATAGCCTAAGCACGTCGGCAAAGCTGCAAATTTTCGGCTATCAATTCTGGCTGGCAGTGGCGTGGAAATTGGGAAATCTTGGCGCTGTAAAGCTGGCCAATTGGATGACCCGATTCATGGCCGGCAAAATGCGTTGCCCGAATCCGCCATCAGCAATTATCTGGCAACTTAACTACCCCTATGCCATGCGCTGGTTTGGCTTGCAAGGTGGCTTGAGCCATACGATACGGGTCGCGCCAACGGTTCCCCTGCTCTACATCTACGGCGAACGTAAACCCTTCATGTTTCATTCGGACAAATGGCTGCAAATGCTGGCCGCCGAAGCGGGCAGCGAGGCGCTGGCTTTTGCTACTGGACACTGGGTAATGGTGCAAGCGACCGAACAATTCAACGCGTCCATTGCAAAGTGGCTGGCCTACAAATGACAGACCACGCCCGCCCACAATCGCCCGCCTAAATCGCCGGCATTGAACAGACCCCATAGACCAAAGCACAGCACCAACAGACCCGCCGACCAGCGCAAAGTGCGGCCCTGAGCGACGTGCCGAAACCTCGCCAGCAATAATCCGGCAGCCATCAAATTCGGCAGCGTGCCCAAGCCGAAGGCCAGCATGGTCGCCGCACCACGCAAGGCACTACCGGTGAGCAGCGTCATCGCCAGCACGCTGTACACCAAACCGCAGGGCAACCAGCCCCACAGCATGCCCAACGGAAAAGCTTGGGCGATTGTTTGGGCGGGGAGGAAACGCTTTGTATATGGCTGCACCCGTCGCCATAAATATTGGCCGGCACGCTCGGTAAAAGCTAGCGCGTGTGTGACGCCGATCAGGTAAAAACCCAAGGCAATCATCATCAGATTGGCGGCGACGTACAAAACCATTTGCACCGGCAATGCACCGTTGAGCAACAAGCCCAAACTACCCAGGCCGCCCATGATTGCTCCGGCAATCGTATAGCTGCTAATGCGACCGATGTTGTAAGCCAAATGCAAATGCCACGCGGGTGGCGTTGGCATTTTCTTCACTACATTCGGCTGGAAACTCAAGGCCGAAACGATCCCGCCACACATCCCGGCGCAATGCACACCACCGAGTAGGCCAATCAGAAAGACTGCGAGGAAACCGGAGTCGGGCATTAGAGCGATACGCCAGTTGGTGCTGGTGAGACGCCGTTAAATCTTGATTTCCAACTTCAATGACCACAGCGTATAGGTCTGCGCGACAACGTTTGAAGTCTGGGTAAACGTGGTACCAACAAACTGGCTGCCGCTCAAGGAGTCATCGGCCAGCGCATTGTTCGCCGACAAGCGCAACTGCGCATTGGGAGTGAATTTCCATAGGCCATACAAATCAAATTGACGCTTCACACCCACGCTTACTGCCTGCGTGGTGGTGGTTTGTACGGTGTAGGCTGGTGTCCAATTCAGACCGCCGCCCAGCGTCAGCGGCAATGACCTCAAGCGGTAATCGAGGCCGAGATTGGCGGTCTGTTTGGCTTGTTGGTCGAGGCGATTATTCGGCCCCGGAATGCTGTCGACTTTCGACCAGAAGTGACTGTAATTAGCACGCAAATCCACCGCTGGCGCGTCAGTCATGAAGTCACTCAATTGACATTTCGCTTCCAGTTCTATCCCCGATGTGGTCGCTTTGCCAATGTTTTGCGGCGTGGACACCCAGCGCGGGCCTAATGTGCCGCTCAAGTCGTTTTGCAATGTGATGTCGCGCCGCATTAAATCGCTAATTTGCCGGCGAAACAGACCCGCACTCATCACCCCGCTACGGCCCAGATAGTGCTCAAACGCAAGATCAAGTCCGGTCGCCAATTCAGGCTTCAAATTGGGATTTCCGGTGCGATCGGGGGACGAAGGCGTATTTACATCGGCCAGACTTGGCAGTGCAATTAAATCGGCCAGGGCCGGTGGTCGATAACTCTTGGTCAGGCTCATGCGGATTTGATCTCTGCCAGTAGCCGAGAGTTCCGGCAAGCGCCACACACCATGCAGCAAAGGGCTGAAAACGCTGCTGGTATTTTTCACCCTGACCAGACTGGAATCGCTTTGCGTTTGCACACCTTCCCAGCGCAAGCCAAAATATGCCGACCAGGTTTTGCTGATATCCCATTCATCCTGGGCAAACGCGGCAAGCTTTCGGGTTTGCGAATCGTAGTCGTCACCTGAGGCAGCAAATCTTGGTATGCCATTGGCCAGCGAGATTTTCTGTTGCGAACGTTTACTGAATTCGGTATCCCAACCCGTCGCGAAGGTGTGTCCATCGCCCAATGGCGAGCTATATTTGCCGCCAAAATTTGCATTGGAATCCTTGTTGGTGCTGGTATCGACCAATGTCCGCAGCAATAAATTCGTTGCATCAAATTGTTCGCGCGTTGCATCGGTATCAGTCTTGCCTTGACCCAAGCCGAACTTGATTTCCAGACGCGCGCCACCATCTATCTTGTGTTGATAGTTGCCGAATCCCCGCGCGAAATAGGTGTCCGTCGTTCCTGTCGATAGCTCATTGGCGTAGGGTGAAATCCCTATGGGTTCGGTCAATCGCGTCTTACCGTCCGAGACATTTCGAAACACCACAACGAAGGGTTGAAACATCAAAGTGTCGCCGCCATCGAAGCGATAGTTAAAGCGCGGCGAGACGTTGATGCCCGTCCGCGTCCGCTTGCTCTGCTCGGCCAGGCGTTGATCTTCCGACACCACGCCGGCGTTGTTTTGCGTCTGGTTCCGGGTCAATACATCGTCGACCTGGATATTTTGGGACACCGAAGCAGTCAGTGAATAATTCAGTGCACCGGCATCGCCGGAATGAGTCACTGACAAGCTCGGATCGTGATTGCCACTTTCCATTGCGTCGTTGATCCGCCATTGCGTTTGCGCTTGTTTGTAGCCTTCGCGCAGCACCACGTTGATCGTCCCGGCGATGGCCTGGGTGCTGAATTCCGCGACCGCACCGCGTATCACTTCAATGCGTTCAACTTGATCGGGCGGCAGTGAATCAAGTGAAAAGCCGGCGGGCGGGCGTTCGCCATTGAGCAATATCTGCGTATATCCATTGCCGAGTCCACGCATCCGAACCTGGCCGCCACGGCCAGGTCTGCCACCGATAGTCACGCCGGGCAGGCGCTTGAGAATTTCCGTTACCGATGTATCGCCATTGCGATCCAGTTCTTCGCGACCAAAAATCAGCTTGGACGCTGTAGACGTGCGGCGTTCGTCGGTCTCGTTGAGACGTTCGGCGCGAATGATAATTTTTTGCGGCTCCGAGTCGTCGGCGCTTGGCGGTGGCGGCGTTGGAGTGACCTCAGTTGATGAAGTGGCCTCTGGCGACGGTGCCGCGTGGACCAATTGAAACGCGGTGACAAAAATGCCGATGACGGCCGAATTGACGAGAGATGATGGATAGCGCATGAAACCATTTTGTCATGCGCTCATGCCGACAATTGTTTCAGCAATGTAAAGCCTTAAATCACTTTGGAATACCGCGCCCGGTCTTGTTCCAAACGCAAATAGCGATCAAACACCATGGCAATTGCCCGCACTAACAAGCGTCCGCGTGGCAGTACGTTTATCCATTTTGATTCGATGGAAAGCAAACCGTTTTGCGCCATTTCTTCGAGCGCGATTAGCTCAGGCGCGAAGTAGTTATTGAAATCGACTAAATGCGCGATTTCAATAGCCTCGATGGAGAGTTCGAAATGACACATTAAGGCACCGATGATGCTGCGTCGCAGTAAGTCGTCGGTACTAAGGACGACGCCACGCATCACAGGTAGTTCGTCTCTATCCAGGCAATCGTAGTAGTCATCGAGCGTGCGAACATTTTGCGCGTAGCTCGGGCCGACTTTGCTAATCGCCGAGACACCAAAAGACAGCAAATCGGCCTCGGCGTGAGTCGAATAGCCCTGGAAATTTCTATGCAATCGGCCCTGTCGTTGCGCAACGGCCAGCTCATCATCCGGCTTGGCAAAATGATCCATGCCGATGAACACGTAGCCCGCTTCGCGCATCCGGCGTATCGCTAATTGCAAGATTTGCAAGCGAGCTTCCGGTGTTGGCAAATCGGCTTCATTGATGCGCCGCTGCGGCTTGGCAATGCTCGGTACGTGGGCGTAATTGTATATCGACAAACGATCCGGCGAGAGCGCGATCACCTCATCCAGCGTGTGATTAAAGCTCATTACGTTTTGGTGCGGCAAGCCGTAAATCAAATCCAGGGAGATGCCCTTGAAACCAAACTCACGCGCCGCTTCCATCACGGCTCGCGTTTCGTCCAGCGTCTGGATACGATTAACCGCTGCTTGCACCTGTGGATCAAAATCTTGCACGCCTATGCTCATGCGGTTGAAACCCAGTTCGGAGAGCAATTTGACTGTATCGCGACTAAGCCATCTTGGGTCAACTTCAATCGAAAATTCGCCATCCGGGAGTAGATTGAAATGCTGACGAATCTGTGCCATCAACTGACGCATCTCGTCGTCGGAAAGGAAGGTCGGTGTGCCGCCACCAAAATGCAATTGCACTACGTCGTGACTGCCATCGACCAGGTCCGCGGCAAGCGCCAATTCTTTGCCCAAATACTTGATGTACTTGGCCGAGCGCCCATGGTCTTTCGTGATAATTTTGTTGCACGCACAGTAGTAACAGATACTGCGGCAAAACGGCAGATGCACGTACAATGAAAGTGGTCGGCTCAAGCCCAGTCCGCCGCCATCTGCGGTACGTCGCGTGAGCCAATGACAATAATCCTTTGCAGCAAATGCTTCAATGAAACGATCAGCCGTAGGATACGAGGTGTAGCGCGGTCCGCTCACATCGTACTTTGTTATCAGTGACGAATCAAAAATTAGTTCTTGTGTATTCATAGTCTCCAGCAACAGGATGCGCCACAGATTTTTAGGCCATGTTGATACAGATCAATCGCTTTGCTTTTTCATCGGGTATTCATTCATGAAAGTCGCCAACGTATCACAAGCGCCCGCCGTGAAGTTGCATGTGCTCAAAGATGCCTGCGCACAATGCAGCGCCCGCGAACTATGCTTGCCGCTGGGACTGACGGACGAAGAATTGCAGCGTTTGGACGATCTCGTTGGCAGTCGCCAAAAACTAAAACGTGGCGAGCATTTGTATCGCTACGGCGACCACTTCAGCGCCATTTACGCCATCAAAGTAGGCTTCTTCAAAACCGATGTGATCACAGAAGATGGCCGTGATCACGTTACCGGCTTTCAAATGAATGGCGAGATTTTAGGCATGGATGGCATCAGCGGTGATAGCTACACCTGCAATGCGATTGCCTTGGAAGACAGCGAAGTCTGCGTGATTCCATTTGCTGATCTTGAGCATTTATCGACTACGGTACCAACTCTCCAGCGGCATTTTCATCGCGTGATGAGCCGCGAAATTGTGCGCGACCACGGCATCATGATGTTGCTCGGCACACTGCGCGCCGAGGAACGCTTGGTGGCTTTTTTGCTCAACTTGTCACAGCGCTACGCAGCGCGCGGGTATTCGCCCACCGAATTCCATTTGCGCGCCACGCGTGACGAGATCGGCTCGTATCTTGGTCTGAAGCTCGAAACTGTCAGTCGCGCGCTGTCACAATTGCAAGACAGCGGACTCATCCTTGTGCAGCAAAAATATATTCGCATCACCGCGCTTGATGGCCTCAAGAAAATGCTTCAGCATGCGCAAGCATGTTAGCGCGTGCGGGTCTGTGTATCGGTCTCATTGATCTGAGTCAACGCAGCGATCCTGCAGTGGCGTAGAGTTTCCTCACTGCAGACGGCTTTCACCATCTAGCCAAGGGGAAAAATCATGTTCAAACACTTACTCGTTCCTACCGATGGCACCGAGTTTTCGACGACCACGGTGCAACGCGCCATCAAGTTCGCCTCTGAGACCGGTGCGCGTGTGACATTTTTTTACGCCAAGCCAGATTATTCCGTGGTGTTCTATGGCGAAGGCGTGCTGGTTGATCCGAACACGCCGCAATCTTTTGCCGAACATGCCGACAAGCATGCCGCCGAGATACTTGCCACTTGCCAGGCTATGGCCGATTTGAGCGGCGTGAGTTGCGAAACCAAATCCGCCACCGGCGAACTTCCTTACCAAGCCATCATCGAGTGCGCGGAGCAAAGCGGTTGCGATTTAATTTTCATGGCCTCGCACGGAAGGCGCGGATTGTCGGCATTGTTGCTCGGCTCAGAAACCCAAAAAGTACTGACTCACACCAAGATTCCGGTGCTGGTATATCGCTCGTAAGCACCGATTTGAAGGTCGACGACCAGCGCTAGGAGACTTTGTTTGGCGGAAGAAATCGAAATCAAGTTAGCGTTGGAACCGACCGATCAAAGACGCTTCATGGGTCATCCGTTGCTGCGTTTGGCGACCGTGCGAACCAGTCAAATACTCGACAATATTTACTTCGACACGCCGGATTTGGCTTTGAAAAAATACGGCATCGCGCTGCGTATTCGGCGACAGGGACGCCAGCGTTTGCAGACCGTCAAGCTGGGCGGAAAAGCGGTGGGTGGCTTGAGTATTCGTCCGGAATGGGAGGTGCCGTATCGCGGCCGGTTTGATTTTTCCGGCATCGACAATTCGGCAGCGCGGGGCTGGTTAGAACAAACCGAAATTTTGAATCGCATCGCGCCAGTTTTTCAAACACGATTCCGGCGCATTACTTGGCATTTGCCGCTTGATTCTGGCGGTGAAGTGCTGGTGGCGCTTGATCGCGGCGATGTTTTCGCGGCGGGGCGACAAGCAAAAATCTCCGAAGTTGAATTGGAATTATTCGGCAGCACGGATGTCGCAGCGCTGAAAAATATTAGCGAACAATTGGTGCAGCGCGTGCCGCTGGTGCCGTCTAGTATTTCAAAGGCGCAGCGGGCTTACGCTTTGTTGGCGACGGTCACAAAGCTGTAACGCTTCCTGGTCAAAATACGCGTCCAGACAATGTGTGGAGAATGCAATGGAGTTGATTTTATGGCGACATGCCGAGGCTGAAGACGGCTCGATCGACATTAGCGATGCAAAACGCCGACTGACGCCGCGTGGTGAAAAACAGGCGCGACACATGGCGCAATGGTTGCGCAGTCATTTGCCGAGCGCGCCAAAACGAACACGAGTATTGGTCAGTCCATCGATTCGCACCCAACAAACGGCGCACGCGCTGCAATTGCCGTTTGAAATTGAACCGCGAGTTGGTGCTGGTGGTACGCCGTCGGACATACTCGCCGCTTGCAATTGGCCAGACGACGAGCGTGCGGTGATCGTGGTAGGGCATCAGCCGACGCTGGGCGAAATTGCCGCATTGGTGATGACCGGTGCTCCCGCGCAATGGTCCGTTAAAAAGGGTGGTGTGTGGTGGTTCTACAAACGATCTCGCGAAGACGGCGAGCAAGTGATTTTGCGTGCGGTGATGAATCCGGATTTCTTGTAGTCGTTGATCACAAGCGTAATTTGCCTTGCACCACCTCATCGTAAATCGTAGCGGTGAGCGGCTCGTAGCCTTTTTGTTTGTCGCGCAAGATGAATAAAGGATCGCGGATTGTCGTCGGATTAAAACCTTGCTGCTTCAAATCCACTTTGCGAATTTTGAATGTGGCCGTAGTTTCGTGCGCTGAAATCAGGCGAATAAAAATTGGTACCGCATAGGCCGGAAGGGCTTGCGTTAAATGTTGTGCGGCGGTGCGCGGATTAAATTTTGCTCCCGCGTTCATCACCAACGCAGCCATGCCGGCGCGGCCATCGGCGTGCGGCACCGATACGCCATACACGCTGCCTTGCTCGACACCATCGAGCGTGCCAAGCGCGCCTTCAACCTCGGTGGTGGCGACGTTTTCGCCTTTCCAGCGGAAAGTGTCGCCGACACGGTCGACAAAGGCGATATGGCGGAATCCTTGCTCGCGCACCAGGTCACCACTGTTAATCCATATGTCGCCACGCTCGAACACGTCGCGCAAAAGCTTGGCTTCGTTGGCAGTGGCATCGGTGTAGCCATCAAACGGACTGCTCTCGGTAACTTCGGTGATGAGCAATCCTGATTCGCCACGCGGCACACGATGCATAAAGCCACGACGGTCGCGCAGCGCTTGTTCAATTTGCGTGTCGAAAGCGACGATGGCGTAAGTCTGTGCCGAGAAACCAGCAGTCCGCGATAAGCCCAGTGCATTGATGAAAACCAAATTACCTTCGCTGGAGCCATAGAACTCGCAAATGTGCGCGATGCCAAATCGCGCTTGAAATTCATCCCAAATTTCGGCGCGCAGACCATTGCCTATCATTACCCGAATATTGTGCGTCTTGTCCATCGCGCTCGGTGGCCTGGCGAGCAAGTAACGACAAAGCTCACCGATGTACACAAATGCCGTGGCGCGTGCGCTGCGTATCTCGTCCCAAAATTTGGACGCGCTGAATTTGCGCGCCATCGCCAGCGTTGCACCAGTGGTCAGCACGGCACTCCAGCACAGCGTTAGCGCGCTGTTGTGATAGAAGGGTAGGGGGCAATAAAAAACATCGTCGGCGCGAAGTCGCATCGCCATTTGGCCGATGCCATAGCCGCTTTTGAGCCAACGCAGATGCGTCATCACGGCGGCCTTGGGCATGCCGGTGGTGCCCGAAGTGAAAATTAAATAGCAGGGGTCGCTGGCTTTGATTTGGCGTGTCACAGATATGTTTGACGGCGTGCTACCGGCACCAACTGACGAGACGGTATCAGGCAAGCTCTCGAATCCAATCGGTGGGTTTCCACTACCAACCCAAAACCAAATCGCGCCGCGCGGTTTTTTGGGAAACGCTGTTTGTAATGCGGCCACACAGTCATCGCCAACAATCAACAAATGCGGTTTGATGACTTCAACACTGTGGCGCAAAACCTCGCCACGCTGATTGGGGTTGAGCATTCCGGCTACCGCGCCAAGCTTGACAGTAGCGGCAACGCAGGCGAGCAAATCCGGACAATTATCAAACAACAAACCGACGGTATCGCCATGCCCCACGCCGCGCGCTTGCAGCGCTCGCGCGATGCGATTGGCCCACGCATTGAAGTCGCGATAATTCCAGCGCAGACCTTCAAATAACAGGCAATCTTTGTCAGGATATTTCTGCGCTTGCAAGTCTAAAAGCTGGCCGATGGATTGAGTGCTTTCGGAATTGAGCAAAGCCACGTTGAGTGCCGCACGCAAAGCGCGCGGCGCAGCCGGCGCAAGACGCAGCGCGGCGCGACCGACAGCTAACAGGCCGACCTTGTCACTTGCGGGTTTGCCACCGATGGCCATTTTTTACACCGAAGAGTTTGCAAGGATTTCGGTAATTTTCTGGTCCTTGCGCTGCCACAACTCTTTCACCCATATCGAATATGCCTCGCGCACTTGCGGATCGTTGGTGTAGTCGCCAACCAGTAAATGTGGTGGTACGGGGAGCGTTTGCACATGCACTATCACGCGCTTCAAATCGCCGCACAAAAACTGCCAAAAATTTGGTGCGCCATAAGGGTACACAATCGTTACATCAAGTATGGAATGAAACTTCTCACCCATCGCGTTGAGCGCCAGCGCGATACCGCCTGCTTTGGGTTTGAGCAGATGCCGGTAGGGCGATTGTTGGTGCGCGTGCTTGGCTTTGGTGAAGCGCGTGCCTTCGAGAAAGTTCATCACACTGGTTGGTATCAGTGCGAATTTTTCGCAAGCTTTGCGTGTGGTTTCCTGATCTTTACCACGCATTTCGGGATGTTTCTTGAGGAAGGCTTCGCTGTGCCGGCGCATGAAAGGGAAATCCAATGCCCACCACGCCAGTCCCATTACCGGCACCCAAATCAATTCTTGTTTGAGGAAAAATTTCAACAGGGGGATCCGCCGCGTGAGCAAGTGTTGCAAGACAAAAATATCGGCCCAGGATTGATGATTGCTATTGACCAAATACCAGCTATTGGCGGGGAGTTCGTCTATGCCTTTAACGCTCCACGTAGTTCGTTGGGTAAGCGCCATCCAGCCGCTATTGCAGCCTATCCACGCCTCGGCGATGAACAACAACAGCGGGTCTATCCTGAGGCGAAATGCAGGCCACGGAACGGCAAGTTTCACCAGCGCGAAGAGCACCAAAAGCGGCACCCAAAAAAATGAATTGAGTGCCAACAGGATGGAAGTAATGATGCCGATAAGAATGCGAGGAAGAAAATTTAGCATGTCGATGTTCTGGTGCGATTACCGACATGCCGCAGCGGCCTTGCGAATTTTCTCCAGCAAGGCCTGCGCATCCTCTGGTTTGGTTAGCGGAATTTTTACTTCAAAGCCGCTGCCAAAACTACCACCGCCGTAGGCGATTTTTAATTCGGTTGGCGTTGTTTCAATGTATTGAACGATGCCCAAATTTATCCAGCGACGATGAGCAGGGTCGTCGGCGGGTATCTCGAAAAGACAAAACGCAGTGGAGCCTGGAGTAACTGTGGACGCCAGAGTTTGTGCACGTGCAACCGCTGTCATATTGCCAGCAATGACGAGACCAACGAACAAAATCTTGCGAAGAATTCGCATGCTGATGTTTGATGCCGAGGCGAGGAAAATCTCGCCCCGGCGACAAGCCTATTCCTTTATTGCTTCGATGCTCAGGGTCAGCGTTACATCATCGCTGACGGCGGGTGCATATTTGCCAGCGTTAAATTCTGAGCGCTTGAGTTTGCCCGTTGCATTGGCACCGCAGGCCTCTTTTTTGGCCATAGGATGCATCTTGCAACTGAACGCGGTGACAGTCAGCGTCAATGGTTTACTCACGCCTTTCATGGTCATGATGCCTTCGACCGAAGTGAGCTTGTCGCCATCAAATTTCAAATTATCGGATTTGAACGTGATGGTCGGAAAATTCGCCGTGTCGAAAAATCCGTCGCCTTGGATATGGCCGTTGAACAACGTGGAGCCGGTGTCGACCGATTTAGCATCAATCAAGACATCGACTGAGCCAGTTTTGGCGGCGCGGTCGAGTACGATTTTTCCGCTGGTGGTATTAAAACGATGCACCTGATTTGAAAACCCAAGATGGCTATATTCAAAACGTGGGAAGGTATGCGAGTTATCGATGACAAATGTTTCCGGGGCAGCGGAGACGTTTGTCGCGATGAAACTTGTGGCTAAAAATCCGATGCTCAGTGCGCTGATTTTTCTCATGAAATGACTCCTGGGTTGTAAGTATTGGTGGATAGTTTGCAGCAGAAAAATTATGAACTATTTTTTGGGTGCAGCAGTAGTAGGTAGAGCGGTTGCGACGATATGAAATTTGATTTGGACTTCGTTGGCCACCGCGCCGACATCCGCCCACGGCCCTTCGCCGATGGCGAAATCCAGCCGCTTGATGGTCAGCGCGCCGTCAAACACGCCAGCGGGGCCTTGTGGTTTGAAAGTAAATGGCGCGATTGCATCGACACTTTTGCCTTTGATGCTGAGTTTGCCGGTGACTTCATAACGATCAGCGCCTAATGCTTTGACGCTGGTGGATGCAAATTTTGCGCTCGGAAAAGCCTTGCTGTTGAACCATTGCTTGCCCGCCACTTCATCGTCGCCTTCGCTGGTACCAGTGTCGATGCTGGCCAGATCAATATCGACTTGCGCATTGGCGGTAGCGGGTTTGCTTGGGTCAAAATTCAGATTCACGACGAACTTGCGAAACTTGCCATCCATCGCCACGCCCATTTGTTTATAGCCAAAACTCACGCTACTCTTTTCGTGTTGCACTTGGTTGAATTCGGCCGAACTCGCGACCTTAGCCATACATAGCAATCCCAACAAAAACAAACGTGACAGTGAGCTCATAAATTTCCTCTGGTTAAACATTACGACCTGGCAGCATACGGCGCAAGGTGCCGTCTTTGTCGATCACATGATGCTTGATGGCGGCGGCTAAATGTAGCGCGACTAGTACAAACAACCCGGTGCTCAAGGCCTCGTGGAAATTTCTGAGCAAGCTGCCAAGTTCTTTGTTTTTGTCGACCATATCCGGCAACGGGATCAGACCCAGATACACCACCGAAACGCCTTTTGCCGAACTCATCAACCAGCCCGAAAGTGGCACCAAAAGTATTAACAAATACAGCAAGGCATGGGTCACGTTGGCCGCAATGTGTTGCCACGCCGGCGCGGGCAGGGCAGTCGGTGGCGGCTTGGCCATGCGCACCAGCAAGCGCGGCAGGAACAACAGCAACACTGTGATGCCCAGCCATTTGTGATAAGAGAACAATTCCAGTTTTTGCGGCGATAGTGGCAAATCATGCATGTATTTGCCCAATGGAAATGCCACGAAGATTAGCAGCGCCGTCAGCCAGTGGATAAGAATGGCTGAGTTCGCGTATCGAGAGGGTGATTGAGAGTTCATGAATGATGATTTTAGATGTGATACCGACCGCGTACTTTACTCGCGCGGTGCAGCGCGTTGAACTAAAATCTGCTGAACCACAATCGATAGTGGGTTTTTCAGATTTCAGTGGATTTAATTAACGGAGGCAGACTATGAATATTCCATCAATGAAAGACAAGGTGAGCGCAGAAGAGTGGGCTTTGCGGGTTGATCTTGCTGCCTGTTACCGGCTGGTCGCCATGTACGGTTGGAGCGATTTGGTATTCACCCATATCAGTGCCCGCGTGCCGGGGCCGGAGCATCATTTTCTAATCAATCCTTACGGACTGATGTTTGACGAAATCACTGCATCTTCACTGGTTAAAGTCGACGAGAACTGCAAGGTTTTACACGATACACAATTCCCCGTGAATCCGGCCGGATTTGTAATTCACAGCGCCGTGCATGCGGTGCGTCATGATGTAGGCTGTGTGCTGCATACGCATACGCGCGCTGGCGTTGCCGTGAGTGCACAAAAATGTGGCGTGTTGCCGATTTCGCAGCAATCAACTTTCGTGCTCGCTGCGCTGGGCTATCACGATTACGAAGGCGTGGCCTTGCGTCCCGACGAGCAGCCGCGCTTGCAAGCTGATCTTGGCCATAACTCGTTTTTGATGTTGCGCAATCACGGTTTGCTAACGGTAGGCGCGACCGTGGCAGATGCGTTTTTGGCGATGTACTTTTTTGAATCTGCATGCCAAATTCAAATTACAGCGCAAGCTGCCGGCGAGCTGATTCAAGTGCACCCTGCGATTCTCGGCGGGGTTAAGGAAGTCATGCAAAAAGCCTCCGATGGCGTTGGTGCACAGATTGCATGGCCGGCTTTGATACGTAAACTTGATCGCGTTGATCAGTCGTACAAGACTTAGTTGGTGGTGCTGACTGGTGAAGAAATTCACCAGTTGGTGCTGATGACACGCCGTCGTTTGTGCATACCGTGAAACCCAAAAGCATGGGCTTCAATATCGCCGTTGTGTCATTCGTGATGATGATACTGATCGCCATTGGCACAGCATATTGGCTACGTAACAACCTTGACCGTCTGCTCAAACAAGCCATCGAAACCCAAGGCAGCCAAATGACTGGCGTGCCGGTGCGTATTGGCTCCGTTAAAATTTCGGCGCTTGACGGGCGTGGCGAATTGTCAAATTTGGTGATTGGAAATCCACTTGGTTTCAAATCGCTTTATGCCCTCAAGGTGGAGCGCGTGCTGGTCGAGATCGATATTGCGACACTAACCAAAGATGTGGTGGTGATTAAGCGCATCGAGGTAGTTGCACCCGATGTGATTTATGAAAAAGGCGCAACGGCAACCAATTTTGATGTCATCCAAAAAAACATAGCAACTGCTTTGGGTAGTAGTGGTGACAAAAAAAATGGCAAGAAAATTATCGTTGATCACTTTGGTTTGCGTGGTGCCAACGCACAAGTCAGCGCGGCATTTATGAACGGGAAAACGGTTGGCGTGTCGTTGCTGGACATCACTTTGAATCACATCGGGCAACAACAAAATGGCGTCACGCCGGATGAATTCGGCCAAATCATTGCAGGTGCATTGAGGCACAAACTGACAGGTGCCTATAGCTTTGAGCGCGCACTGAGTGCCACTGGTGAGGCTTTGGGCAAGGCCGGGAACGCCGTTAAAGATTTGTTCAAGTGAGCGGCACAAACTTACCCGGCGCCTTGCTGTATTGCCGCCCGGGATTTGAGCGCGAATGTGCTCAGGAAATCACTGATGCAGCGGCCACACTTGCGATTGCAGGTTTCGTCAAAGCACGTGAAGATTCGGGCTTTGCCGTATTCATTCCGTATGAAGCCGTAGCGGCGCGCTTGCGCTATGAATTGCGCTTTGACGATTTTGTTTTCGCTCGTCAAATCGTGCACCAGACCGTGTTGGTTGATGCAATGCCAACGGGTGACCGAATCACGCCACTGCTCAGTTGCATTCGAGAAAATTTTGATACACGTTTCAGTGAAATATTGCTCGAAACTGCCGACACTAATGAGGCCAAGGAGCTCTCGGGATTTTTGAAAAAATTCGGCCCAGCGTT
>JANYAW010000237.1 GCA_025361105.1 Rhodocyclaceae bacterium
CAACCGCCTCGGCGACCAGATAGCGCGGAAGGGTGCCGGATTTGACCTGGCGGCGGATTGCGGTCGCGGAAACTTCGAGCGATGGAATGGTGAAAGGAACAATGCGACCGAACGATGAGCTGGCAAGGTCGGTCGCGGTGCCAAGGCGCTGTTGAAATTCGCGCGCCAATTGTGATGTGGCAGAGGCGCATTTTACTTGGCTATTGCTGGCTGCGGGATCAATCGACGGCGTGTCATCAGCACCAACTGGCGAATTGGGTCGCGTGGCGACAGCAACATGCGCCAGTGAAAAAATCTCCGTCCATCGATGCCAGCTTTCGAGTCGCTCAAATGCATCTTGACCAAGCAACAAAACCAGCGGCCGTTTGACACCGAACTCAAAACGCAGACGCTCCAGTGTTTCCACCGTATAGCTTTGCGTCGCGGCCATGACTTCTCTGTCATCCATTACAAAATCAGGATTGTCAGAAATCGAAAGTTTGACCATCGCCAAGCGCTGCTCAGGCGAGGCGCTCGGCACATCGCGCAGCGGCGGACGACCGGCGGGAATGAAACGTATTTGATGCAAGGCAAGCTGTTGCAGCGCTTCCTCGCCTAGCCGCAAGTGCCCAATGTGTATCGGGTCAAAGGTGCCGCCGAATATTCCTATCGCGCCTAGCGAGCAAGTTGTGGTCATGCGCTGGGCGGGGATTCAGATGTTGTCACAGCAAGCTCTGGCGCGGCGGTTTGAAACACATCGCGATAGGATAAATACATGCTGGCGATGAGCGATGGCGCGAGCACAAACATCATCATCATGCGCAGTACCACCGACGCGACAGTAACTAGCGCAGAGGATATCAAACTGGCGATCACCAAGATAAGGCCGGGCAACATGATGCCGACGATACCGATGGCCAAGCCGTACATTGCGAACGCGCGCCAATTGCGCCAACTGGCGACGAAACTAAAAAATACGGATTTCGTCGCGGGCACTTTGTCCCAAAGTGTTAGTAGCGGCGCAAACCAAAATGCCATCAGCAAGGGGATGGAAAGTACCAGAAACATGCCAAGGTCGGCGGCCAAATCTATTAGTTGTTCGTTGCTAAGATTTTCGTTGAGCGTGAGATCCAAGCCAAGCACGGTGCTGACTAAAACCATCAAGGCAGAAGCCAGCAAATGCAAACCACCCAAATGCAAGATGGCTTGTTGGCGTTCGGGCACATCACACAGCAAATCCTGCGGGCTATACGCGCCTTTGAGCTCAATGCTCTGGCAACCGTTGCCAAGAATCACTGTCATCAGCGGCAAGACCAAAGGCAGTAAAAACGGCCCGATGGCAGGAATCAAATTAATCACCACGACCAACAGCAAATAAGTGAAGGTGAGCAGGGTGAGCATTGGCGGATTGCGTTGAAACAGCGCGAAGCCGCCCAACAACCAAAGTGCGCCACGATTGGCGGGTAAGCGACGAGCGATCATCAGTCCATCACCGGCAGCGCTTGTAGCGATTGCAATGCGTTTTCAGGCATCGCCGCAGGAAAACTTGGTGGGTCAAAGCCGAGGTCGCCATCGGGATTCGCAATACCATCTGCGACCAGCCCGCGAAAATCATAGAGATCGGTATCGAGCAAATGCGAAGGCACCACATTGGCGAGGCCGCGAAACAAATTGTTCACCCGACCCGGATAACGTTTATCCCAATCGCGCAACATTTCCTTGACTTGCTGACGTTGCAAATTGGGTTGTGAGCCACATAAATCACAGGGAATAATCGGGTACTGGCGTTGCGTTGCCCAGAGTTCTAAATCGGTTTCGCGGCAATATGCCAGCGGGCGGATGACCACGTGACGGCCATCATCCGACACCAGTTTGGGCGGCATGGTTTTTAGCTTGCTGCCGAAAAATAAATTCAGGAACAAGGTTTGCACGATGTCATCACGATGATGGCCAAGTGCGATTTTGGTCGCACCCAATTCACTCGCCACACGGTACAAAACGCCACGGCGCAAGCGCGAGCACAATGAGCAGGTTGTTTTGCCTTCAGGAATTACCCGTTTGACTATCGAATAAGTATCCTGGTTTTCGATATGAAACGGTATGCCAAGCTCTGTCAAATAGGCCGGCAAAATATGCGCCGGAAAGCCGGGTTGCTTTTGATCGAGATTGACCGCGATGATTTCAAAAGCTATCGGCGCATGCTCGCGCAGATACAGCAATACGTCGAGCATGGCATAGGAATCTTTGCCGCCGGACAGGCAGACCATGACCTTGTCGCCCGCTTCTATCATGGCGTAATCGGCAATCGCCTGGCCGACTTCGCGGCGCAAACGTTTGGCCAATTTGTTGGATTCAAAAACCTCGCGGCGGGCTTGGCGAGCGGTGAGAGGAGCGTTCATAAATTTTAGAGATGTGCGGTGCGACCGCCGTCAACGTTGATGACTTGGCCAGTAATGTAGGGCGCCTCGAACACCAGGAACCGCACAGCGCGAGCGATGTCGTCGGCTTGGCCAATGCGACCAAGCAAGGTATGACGAATTATCGCCGCTTGTTCGTCGGCGGAGAAGTCCGCTTCTGCGTCCATGTTCGCGTCCGGCCACAATATCGCGCCGGGGGCGACGGCATTAACGCGAACTTTTGGCGCGAGTTCGACCGCTAATGAGCGCGTCAGCCCAAGCAGACCAGCCTTGGCCGCGCAATACACGGGATAGTTTTTTAGCGGACGTTCGGCGTGAATGTCGGTGATGTTGACGATGCAACCCATGTCGCGCTTGGCCAAATACGGCGCGGCGGCTTGTGACAAAAAAAGTGGCGCACGCAAATTTGTACCGACAATATCTTCCCAATTTTCGCCGTCAACATTCTCGATTTGCGTGGCGAAAAAAGTCGACGCATTGTTGATCAATCCATCAAGCGCGCCGAAATGTGCGACGACTTGGCTGACTAAATCGGGCAAGGCGGCAATGTTCAATAGATTGGCTTGAAACGCTTGCGCTGAATTCGCGCGCGCGGCGCAAAGCTCGCTCACCAAGGCATCGGCATCGGGTTGCGACCGATGGAAATGTATCGCCACATTTGCGCCAGCCGCATGTAGGTTGCGCGCGATTTGCGCGCCCAGCCGCTTGGCTGCGCCAGTGATCAAAATGACGGGTGGGTTCATCGCAATACCTCTTGCAAAACCCGCGAAGCGGCGGCAAAACCAAACGCGGCGGTGACCGCGACGGATGAGCCGTAGCCTGCGCACGCGATACCGGCGGAGCCGCTCATTGGCATAACGTCCGACGGCGTGTCACCAGCACCAACTGGCGAGTTGTGATTTTTCTCTGGCGAGTACACACAATCAACACCGAATTTCTTCTTCGCATCGCGCGGAAATCCATAGTCTTTGCGTAATTTCGCGCGCACTTTCGAGGCCAGCGCATCTTCCACCGTGCGTGACAAATCGGCGATGACGATATGTGTCGGATCAAGCCGTCCGCCTGCGCCGCCCGTAGTGATGATGTTGATGTCGCTGCGTTTGCAGTGCGCAATCAATGCGGCTTTGGCGCGCACATTGTCAATCGCATCAATCACAAAATCGCACATCGGAAGCAGCGACGAAACATTTTCTTCGTCGATAAATTCTTCAATCATATTCACCACGCATTCCGGATTGATATCGGCAATTCGTTGCTGCATCGCCAGCACTTTTGATGCGCCCAAGCTTGAATCCAGCGCATGAATCTGTCGATTGATATTTGACTCGTTGATGTGATCCAAATCAATTAGCGTGAGTTGCGCTATGCCTGATCGCGCCAGCGCTTCGACCGCCCAACTGCCTACGCCGCCGATGCCGACCACCACTACATGCGCCGCTTGCGCGCGCGGCAGCGCATCGTTGCCGTAAAGCCGCGCGATGCCGCCGAAGCGACGGGAATATTCCATGGTAGTGGTGGGCTTCATTGGCTCGCATCTTACAATGAGCGATAATTTTTCTTGGAGCGCATGATGTATTTGCCCGCCCATTTCGCGGAAAACCGACCTGAAGTTTTGCAGGCGCTGATGCAGCAAAACCCCTTGGCGACGCTCGTCATGCAAACTGCCGATGGGCTGGAAGCCAATCATATTCCGCTGCAATTTTTGCCGCCAAATTTGCCAACTACGGCCGCTGCGCCGCATGGACTGTTGCAAGGCCATGTGGCGCGTGCTAACAGCTTATGGAAAGCCGCGCAAGCACCTACAGCAACGAGCGAGGTATTGGTTGTCTTTCAAGGACCCCACGCCTACATTTCGCCGTCGTGGTATCCGGGCAAAGCCGACCATGCGCGTATCGTGCCGACATGGAATTATGTCGCGGTGCATGCGCGCGGGCGGTTGGTGGTCAAAGACGACGCGGCGTGGTTGCGCGAATTTCTCGGCAGATTGACCGCAACTCATGAAACCGAAGCAAATTCTGCATGGCGGATGGACGATGCGCCGGACGATTACATTGCAAAAATGTTGACGGCGATTGTCGGCTTTGAAATCACGATCACCGCGCTGCAAGGCAAATGGAAAGTCAGCCAAAATAAATCGGTCGCTGAGCGTGCGGGGATGGTGCAGGGTTTGCAGCATCGCGCTAATTCTGGCGCAGAGGCGGTGGCGGAAATTATGACCCAACTACCGACCAAACTGCCGCCCAATTTACCTGCGGCTTGAGATGGCCAACGAACTTCCGCAACCGTCGACTGACGCGGCAGCGGCAAGCCACGCACTGACGCAAATCATCGTCGCCGAGATACAAGCGGCTGGTGGCTGGATGTCTTTTGCGCGCTACATGGAGTTGGCCTTGTATGCGCCGGGCTTGGGTTATTACAGCGGTGGCTCGCAAAAATTTGGCGAGAGCGGCGATTTCATGACGGCACCAGAACTCACGCCGCTGTTTGGTCAAGCACTGGCGCGACAAGTGGCGCAAGTGCTGGCGCAGGTTTCGCCGAATGATTCAGAGCGCAACAAAGCGGTTATAGAAGTCGGCGGTGGCAGCGGACGTTTGGCTGCCGATATGCTGCTGGCTCTGGATGAATTGGGCTGCTTGCCAAAGCACTATTTCATTCTCGAACTCTCCGGCGAATTGCGCGCACGGCAAGCGGCGACGTTGGCCGAATTCGCGCCAGCATTGGCTGCGCGAGTTGAATGGCTGGATGATTTGCCGCCCGCGTTTTCTGGTTGCTTGATTGCCAACGAAGTGCTCGACGCCATGCCGACGCATGCGTTGCGCTGGGATGTTAGTGGTGCCTTTGAGCGCGGTGTGGCGGTGAGAGCCGGACGATTAGCTTGGGCGGAATTGGATAAGCGCGGGCGACGATTTGTTGAGGCCGAAAATCGTGATCTGTCCCCGATTGATTTACCCTACGACAGCGAAATCAGTTTGGCGGCTCAGGCATGGGTGGCGACGTTGGCGAGGCGACTTGAATGCGGTGCGTTGTTGTTAGTCGATTACGGTCTGCCGCAACGCGAGCTATATCACCCGTCGAGAAATGGCGGGACGATACGTTGCCATTATCGACACCGCGTGCATAACGATCCGTTCTGGTATCCGGGGCTTTCCGACATTACTTCGCATGTCGATTTCACGGCCGTCGCCGAGGCTGGATTTGATGCGGGATTGGAGGTACTGGGCTACGCCAATCAGGCTAATTTTTTAATCAATTGCGGGATCGCCGAGCTGTTACAAGCGCGCAAAGAAAATTCGCCAGTGGGTGCTGGTGAAACAAAGGCAAAACCAGAAACTACTGCGCTACAAGGCGGTCGCGCAAAGGACGCGCTCTGCGCCGTAGCGGATGGTGGCACGCCATCTCGCGATTTGCTACGTGCGCAAGGCGCAGTCAATCTATTAATTTCACCCAACGAAATGGGCGAACTATTCAAAGTGATTGCGCTGGGGCGAGGAATTAAAAAACCACTGATGGGGTTCACACAAGGCGATAGAACGCACGCTTTGTAGCTGGTACCTAGCTATCAATCCGCAGTGGTTCCAAACAAGCGCGGATGTTCGACGGAATTGCTGTTGGTTTTCCGTGCGAACGATCAACAAACACATGCACAAAATATCCCGTCGCGGCAGGTGTTTCTATGCCGTTGCGAAACAAGGCGATTTCGTAGCGTGCAGATGAATTGCCCAAATGCGCAACACGCAGGCAAGCTTCTATAGTTTCGGGAAACGCCAAAGGCGCGTGAAATTTGCACTGTGATTCGACGCAAAATCCGACCACGCGGCCATCATGAATATCGAGACCGCCGATGCGAATCAAATACGCGTTGATGACGGTATCAAAATAGCTGTAATAGACAACGTTGTTCACATGACCGTAAACATCGTTGTCCATCCAGCGGGTAGGAATGGCCAAGCTGTGCCTGAAATCGGCACGGCTGCAGTTCGTGTCCAGCACCTTAATCTGGCGGTTAGGCCTGAACGCGATACATCATGCCAATGAAAGCGTCGACATCAAGATCATGTTGTTCTGACGCACGAATGTTGCGTTGCTGCAACTCTTTGCTCAGTTCGCCTTGCAATAGCGCTTGCAGGCTAGGCGGGATCCATTCCGCATTCAACACTTCATCTTCGAAGGCTCCGAATTCGTCAGCAACGACCTTACCAGTGTTCATTTCCATCCCCATATTTATGCGACCTTCATCATTGAAAGCCACTAGTCATTAAGTATACGGACGAGCCTTGACAAAGTTGGTGCATAACGATAGTTTTTTTCAGACGCTGTTGTAATGTCGCCACGGTGCAACCTTAACCAGCAATGCCATGCCGGGCAATGCCAGTGCGGCGCACAGCAAAAAGAAACTAAACCAACCCAAGTTTTCGATTAACACACCGGTCGTTGCATTGATGAAAGTGCGTGGTACGGCGGCCAAGCTGGTGAACAGCGCAAACTGGGTGGCTGTGTAAAGCGGACTGGTGGCGCGCGCGATGAAGGCCACAAAGGCGGCGGTGCCCAGTCCCACGCCGAGCGCCTCGAAGCCAATGACCACGGCCAGCGCCGCCAATTCGCCGATGCCAACGCTGCTCTGCGGTCCCAACCAAGCCAGCCACGCAAAGCCAAAAATCGACAAGAACTGCACCACGCCAAACAGCCACAAAGCGCGATTGATGCCCAGCTTAATCATCCACAAACCGCCGAGTAAACCGCCGATAACGGCAGGCCACAAGCCTGCATTTTTGGCCACCAGACCGATGTCGGATTTGGCGTAACCCATATCAAGATAGAAAGGCGTGGCCAGCGCCGTGCACATCGAATCGCCCAGCTTGTAGAAAAAAATGAAGGCCAAAATCAGCGCCGCCTCGCGCGCACCAGCGCGATGGATGAACTCATTGAATGGCTCTACGACTGCCTGTGTTAGGGTTTTGGGCATCACCCCGGAGGTCGTAGGTTCGCGAATTAAGCAAGCCATTACTGCGCCAGGAATCATGAACAAGGCGGTAATCACAAACACTTGTTGCCACGGCAAATGATCCGCCAAAATCAACGACAAGGAACCGGGAATCAAACCGGCGACGCGATACGCATTGACGTGAACGGCATTGCCTAGACCTAATTCGTCGTCACTCAACAATTCGCGGCGATAGGCGTCGAGCGCGATGTCTTGTGTCGCTGATAGAAATGCTATGGTGCCACCGATTAACAGCACGCTGCCAATATCCGTCGTCGGCGAATAGCTTCCAAGCCCGGCAATCGCGGCGATCAGGCTGATCTGCGTCAGCAACATCCACGCGCGGCGTCGGCCATTGATACCAATTGGCGGGACATAACGATCCAGCAGCGGCGCCCATAAAAACTTCCATGTGTAGGGAAACTGAATCAATGCAAACAAGCCGATAGTTTTGAGATCAACGCCGGCCGAGCGCAACCAAGCCGGTAATAAGTTGAGCAAAAGATACAGCGGCAGACCCGACGAAAACCCGGTGAAAACGCAAATCAACATGCGGCGCGTGAGCAGGGGAGCGAGCCAATTTGGCATGGACGAAATTGAGTGAAAAGCAATGCACCAGTTTGCGTTTGCAGGGCACGAAGCATAGGCGCGGTAATCGGCGTTTTACTAGGCTAATTTGGTGACATGAATTGCTTTGCACCTCGTTCATTTTGCTAATCCTGTCAGAATGATTGTCCAATCTCATTAGCACACCGCTTATGTCTTCATCTGCCTCAACCGCTCACGCGCCTTCCTACTATGCGGCTTCGGCCAATGTTTCACCCTTGCGCGCTGCATTGCAAGGCAGCGTAGAAGCTGACGTTTGCATCATCGGCGCTGGTTACACCGGATTGTCGGCCGGGCTGCATTTGAGTGAGGCCGGATTCAAAGTGGTCGTGCTCGAACAAGCCCGGGTTGGCTGGGGTGCATCGGGGCGAAATGGCGGACAAATTGTGCATAGCTATTCGCGCGATATTGATGTGATCGAGACGCGTTATGGCCAGGCTGTCGCTGCCGGATTGGCCGGCATGATGTTCGAAGGTGCGGCGATTATTCGCGAGCGGGTTGCACGCTATCAGATTAAATGCGACCTCAAAGATGGTGGCATATTCGCAGCCACATCGAGGCGAAAAATTTCCGCCTTAGTCGAACAAAAAACTTTATGGGAAAAGTGGGGGCACCAGCAACTTGCCTTGATTGACGACAAAGCTGCACTGCGTAGCATCGTCAATACGGATCGCTATGAAGCGATTTTGGTGGATCAAACGGGCGGACATTTTCATCCGCTGAATTTGTGTTTGGGCGAGGCCGCCGCAATCGAAACCCACGGCGGCAAAATTTATGAACACAGCGGCGCAACCCGAATCGAGCGCGGCGCTGAGCCTGTGGTGCATACGGCCAGCGGTCAAGTCATAGCCAAATTCGTCATCGTGGCGTGCAATGCCTACATAGGAAATTTGGAACCCAAGCTTGCCAAGATGTCTATGCCTTGTGGCACACAAGTCATAGCCACCGAGCCACTTGGTGCGTTGGCCGACAAACTGATTCCGTCGGATTATTGTGTCGAAGACAACAATTTTTTGCTCGATTACTTTCGGCTATCGGGCGACAAGCGAATGATTTTTGGCGGCGGCGTAATCTATGGCGCGCGCGATCCGGCGCATATCGAATCCATTGTTCGACCTAACTTGATTAAAACTTTTCCGCAATTGTCGGGCGCAAAAATTGATTTCGGCTGGACCGGCAATTTTCTCCTCACGCTCTCTCGCCTGCCCGAAGTTGGGCGATTGTCCGACAACGTGTTTTATTCGCAAGGCTGCTCTGGCCACGGCATCACCTTTACCCATCTCGTCGGTCGATTGTTGGCCGAAGTGATACAAGGCCAGGCCGAACGTTTCTCGGTGTTTGAAAAATTGCCGCACTATCCATTTCCCGGCGGACGCTTGTTTCGCGTGCCATTCACCGCGTTCGGTGCGCTGTGGTACGACATTCGAGATCGGTTAGGGGTGTGAGGGCGTTGGGCGCTGTGCTGATGACGGCGTGTCACCAGCACCAACTGGTACCAACTCGCGAATTTTCGGATGGCCGTGCATTCGAGTCTGTTCTTGTTAGAGTAGCGATATAGAGCTAGCGCGTTTCGGGTAAATCTGCATGATGCTCACCTACGATTTCATTGTTAGTCTTGCTTGTCCTCGGATGCCCTTGCGCCCGACGACAGGCATGGCTGGGTCTTGCCGAGAATAGCGATGCCAGGCCGCGCACTTCGCCTCACCATACGGCGCAAATTATTTTTGCTGGTGTTGCTGCCCAGTTTTCTCGTGGTCGGCTTGATTACCTTGTATTCGTTTCTTGGCAATCGCACTGCGGCATCAGATCAAATCAAGGTTGGCCTGACCGAGAAGGCGCGAAATTATGCAGGTCGGGTCGATGCCTTGCTACGTGAAGTGACCACCGCTGGCGAGGCCACGGCGCTTTTGGTGGCTAGCACTGAAAAACCCAGCGAAGACGATCTCTACGAAATTTTACGTCGCACCGTCAGTGCCAATCCGCTGATTCACGGCGCAGCGATTGCCTTTGAGCCGGGTGTGTTTGCACAACGCAAACGTTTTAGTCCTTACGTGTATCGCGAGGGCGAACGCTTCAAAGTAATGGATATTTCCAAAGGCAGTGGCAGCTATGTTGATCGGGAGCTACCGTGGTACGGCACCGCAAAGAAAAATGCGACGGCGACGTGGAGCGAGCCATATTTTGATACCGATGCAAGCAATATCAATGTCATCACTTTTTCGGTACCCATCTTTCGTTCCGAAAGAATCATCGGCGTGGCGACGGTTGATATTGATCCAATCCATTTACTGGAACGCGCCGGAATTCCTGCTGACGAACGTACTGCGGTATTCGTTGTCAGTCGTGGCGGCAATCTTTCGGTTCATCACACCGCCGAATCGATTACGCAGCCGTTAATCAGTGCCGATATTGTGGTCGCGCGGGTGGGTCGGGGGCTACTCACCAACGCGGTTTCTGGCGCGTTGATAGAAACTGAAACACCATCGGGCAGTCCGGTGTGGTTGAGCATGGCCGAGATTGCTACTTCAAATTCGCGACTGTTCGTCCAACTCTATCCACGGGTTGCATTGGGAGTCACCGATTCCCTCGGCGCACGCACAGCGCTGCTAACTTTGATCGTGTTGGCATTTGCAATGCTCGCCTCCGTGCTGCTGGTCAGTCGCATCGTCAGACCTTTGCGGGAATTGTCGGCAGCGGTGCAAGATGTTGCACGTGGCGATCTGTCGGTACGTTCGCTGAGTACCAGTAATGATGAAATTGGTGTGTTGGCCGACAACTTTCAGGTGATGACGCAAAGTCTGCGCGAGCGCGAATTGGCAATGGCGGCGCTCAACGAGGAACTGCGTGCCGGGCAGAGTACCGCGCAGCGCGCGCTGCACGACTTGCAGAATCAAAAATTTGCCCTGGATCAACATGCCATCGTGACGCTGATTGATGCCAATGGGATCGTCACCTATGTCAATGATCGTTTCTGTGAAGTCAGCGGCTACACCGCTGAGGAGGTCATCGGCCTCAATCATCGATTCCTCGCGACGGGCGACGAGAGCGATAGATTGACCGAGGAATTTTATGCAACGGTGTCGAGTGGCAAGGTGTGGCAAGGGGAGCTTAGCGAGCGAGCCAAGGACGGTACTCGGTTTTGGGTCGACCTCACGGTGGTACCGTTCATGGACAGCAACGGTGCCATCGAACAGTACGTTGGGATACGCACCGATATCACCGAACACAAACGCACCGAACTTGATCTGCGGATTGCCGCCGTGGCCTTTGAGTCGCAAGACGGTATTCTGGTCGCTGATTCCAGATCCATCGTGCTGCGTATCAATCAGGCCTTCATCGATATGACCGGCATCTCGGCGGCGGAAATGGTTGGGCAGCCGATAGAGTCACTGGTATCGGCGCGCCATGACGAAGCATTTAGAACGCAAGTGCGCAAGAGTGTCTTGACACTAGGAACTTGGCAAGGCGAAGCCTGGGGCCGGCGTACCAACGGTGATGATTACCCCGCTTGGATAAGCATCACCGAAGTCATCGACAAATCGGGTGCATCGAGTCACTATGTTTCTTCGATCACTGATATCACTGCGCGCAAAGCCGCTGAGGCGGAAATTCAGCAGTTGGCGTACTACGACAATTTGACCAAACTGGCCAACCGTCGGTTACTAATGGATAGGCTGGAACACGCGCTGGCCAACAGCGCACGCAGTGGTCGCGATGGTGGTCTGTTGTTTATTGATTTGGACAATTTCAAAGCGATTAACGATGCGCTTGGCCACGATGTCGGCGACAGCCTGTTGCGACAAGTCGCCGACCGTTTGATTAGTTGCGTGCGCAAGACCGAAACCGTGGCGAGATTGGGTGGCGACGAGTTTGTGGTTATGGTCGAAGACATGAGCCCTGACATCAGCGAAGCGGCGCGACAGATGGAAGCTGTCGGCGAGAAAATCCTCGAAGCGCTCAATGTGCCCTACGAATTGGCTGGCCGCAGTTATCAAAACACGCCGAGCATCGGCATCACTTTGTTTGGCGGCAAAGACACCACCAGCGACGAACTAATGAAACGCGCTGACATTGCGATGTATCAAGCCAAGCGCACGGGTCGCAATGCGATTCGTTTCTTCGATCCACAAATGCAAGCAGCGGTCGAGTATCGCGCCGAGTTGGGTTTGGCAATGCGCGAAGCGATTGCCCGTGATCAACTGGTTTTGTACTACCAAATGCAGGTCAGTATGGGCAGTGGCCCAGCGGTAGTCACGGGTGCCGAAGTGCTATTGCGTTGGCGACACCCAAAGCGCGGCATGATTTCGCCGACACAATTTATTCCGGTGGCCGAGGAAACCAATCAAATTATTCCCATTGGCATGTGGGTCTTGAAGGCTGCTTGCGAACAAATCAAATTGTGGGAAGGCAATCCTGGTCGCGATCATTTGCAATTGGCGGTGAATGTCAGCGCCCGTCAGTTCAGCCAACCAGATTTTTGTTCGCGGGTAAAGTCTGTGCTTGATGAAACAAAAATCAATCCATCACGATTAAAGCTTGAGCTGACCGAAAGCATGGTCCCGGACAATATCGCGGAGACTATTGCAACGATGGTCAATTTGTCCGAAATCGGGGTTCAATTTTCACTCGACGATTTTGGTACCGGTCACTCTTCGCTATCGAGCCTGAAGAAACTTCCCTTGCATCAACTGAAAATCGATCAAAGTTTTGTCCACGACATTGCCAACGATCCTGACGACGCGGTGATCGTCCAAACCATCATCGCGATGGCCAATAGCCTTGGCATTCAAGTGCTCGCCGAAGGGGTTGAAACCGAGGAACAAAAGGAAATCCTGGTCAATCGTGGCTGCCATTACTTTCAAGGATTTCTGTTTGGCAAACCAGTGGCAATACAAGATTTTGAACGCCAGCTTGGGTCAGGTAAACGAGCGCGTTCCTAG
>JANYAW010000253.1 GCA_025361105.1 Rhodocyclaceae bacterium
ATAGCTTTGCTCTCGGCGGGGCCTGCCTGTGCGCAGGGCGTCGCGACGCGGAGCGTGAAGCCGCAGCCGCGGGGAAAACTCTCCGGATTGCCGTTCGATTCAAAGCTGACCATGTATCACCAAAATGAAGTCGAACAGTCGACCTATAACTTCGAACATTCGGACGTTGCATGGTTGTTCGCGCAGTTCGGCAAATTTGAATCCGAAGCCAAACGACTGATCGCTTTGGGTCTGCCGCTGCCGGGCTACGAGATGGTGATGAAGGCCTCGCATAGTTTCAATTTGCTCGACGCGCGTGGTGCAATTTCAGTGACTGAACGCGCCGCCTACATCGGTCGCGTGCGTGCGCTGTCGCGCGAAGTCGCGCAAGCCTATTACGATTCCCGTGAGCGCTTGGGTTTCCCGATGGTGAAGGGGATTGCTCATGCGTGAGACTCTGCTGATTGAATTATTGACTGAAGAATTGCCGCCGAAATCGCTGGCGAAACTTGGCTTGGCGTTTCGCGAACAAATGCAAAAATCGCTCGCCGATGCAGGATTTATTGACAGCGCAAATCTAGGTAAATGGTTTGCTACGCCACGCCGCTTGGCGGTGCAGTTTGCCGATTGTCTGGCGACGCAAGCTGATCGGACGATAGAAAAAAAGGGGCCGTCAGTGGCGTCGGGTCTTGTTAGCTCAGTTGGTGCTGGCGTGGAGTCTCGGCTTAGTACAGCCGAGCCGCTCCACAGGCGCGATGCAGTGCATCACGAAACCCCTGTTCCGCCGCCGTCGAAAGCGCTTGAAGGATTTATGCGTTCCGCTGGTGTGACATTCGACCAACTCGAACGTGCTACAGATGGCAAAGCCGAATATTTTCTGGTTCGCCAACACAAATCCGGTGAGCCGCTTGCCGCGCATTTGTCGTCGATGATAGAAGCGGCACTGAAGAAATTACCCATTGCCAAATTCATGCGTTGGGGAGACGGCGATGCGCAGTTTGTGCGACCAGTGCATGGGCTGATTTTGTTGCACGGCGCGAATGTCGTGGCTGGCAAGGTGTTGGGATTGGAAAGCCGCAAGGTAACGCGCGGGCATCGCTTCATGAGTGCCGGCGAAATCACGATTGCTCACGCCGATCACTATGCCGAAACGCTCGCGCAATCCGGAAAAGTGATTGCTGATTTCGCGGCGCGGCGCGCCACGATTGTCAAGGAACTCAACGCGGCCGCTGCAAAATTGAACTTGCAATTGCTCCACGACGAGGCGCTGGTCGACGAAGTCACCGCGCTGGTAGAACATCCTTCGGTGTATGCCGCACAGTTCGATGCCGAGTTCCTCGCCGTGCCGCAGGAGTGTTTGATTCTGACCATGAAGGCGAATCAAAAGTATTTCCCCTTGTTGGATCAGGGCAAGCTGAGTAATCGTTTCTTGATTGTCTCCAACATGGCGGTTGCCGATCCAGCCAACATCATCAGCGGCAACGAACGTGTGGTTCGCCCACGTCTGGCCGATGCCAAGTTCTTCTTTGAAACCGACAAGAAAACCACGCTCCTCAATCGCCTTGAAAAATTGAATCACATCGTTTATCACAACAAACTTGGCTCGCAAAGAAAGCGCGTAAATGATCTGGTGACACTTTCAGGAAAAATCGCTGCGATGCTAGGCGCTGATGTCGTCCAAGCCGAACGCGCGGCGCTGTTGGCCAAAGCCGATTTGGTCACCGAGATGGTCGGCGAATTTCCTGAACTGCAAGGCATCATGGGGCGTTACTACGCGTTGGCTGATGGTGAAGATACCGTCGTCGCCGATGCAATTGAAGCTCATTACCACCCGCGTGGTGCAGGTGATACGTTGCCAGTTGGCAATGTCGCATGCGCGGTGGCGCTAGCCGAGCGGCTTGATTTGCTGGCTGGAATGTTTCGCATCGGACAAATTCCCACTGGTGACAAGGATCCATTTGCTTTGCGTCGTGCGGCTTTGGGTGTGGTGCGAATTCTGATTGGGCATCGCCTGCCGCTTGATCTTAAAGATCTCATCAATCAAGCCACAAGGCCGCAGCCAGCGCGTACCGGCGATGCCGAAACCGACATCTTGGCGTTTGTGTTTGACCGGCTGCGCACCTATCTTCGTGATAGCGGCTTCTCGCCGAGTGAAACCGAGGCCGTCGTGTCGCTGAAGTCTTATCGCATGGATCAAGTGTTCGAGCAACTCTCCGCTATTCGCGCCTTCATGCAATTGCCCGAAGCAGAAGCACTCACCAGCGCCAACAAACGGGTCGCCAATATCTTGCGGAAAGCCAAAGAAGGCGGGGAAAGTTTTGCTAATTCATCTGCCTCATTGCTCTGCGAATCGGCAGAATTGGCATTACATGCAGCGCTGTCTGCCGCCAAACCGATTGCTGAGGCACATTTTGCGGCAGGTGACTATTCAGCCTACTTAAAGACATTTGCAGTACTAAAGGAACCGGTGGATAAAT